>CALWMT010000070.1 GCA_944382045.1 uncultured Enterocloster sp.
CGCACTGATAGAGCAGGATGGAGAGAATGCACAGCACCACAATGGCGGTCACTACCATGGTCATGGCAAAGGTCTGGGAACCATACGTGATGAGGTAGCCCAGGCCGGCCCGGGCGGAGAGAAATTCCCCGATGATGACCCCCACCAGACAGAGGCCGATGTTGACCTTCATGCTGTTTATGACAAGGGGCAGGGAGCCGGGGAGCAGCACCTTGAAAAGGATGTCCCTCTGGCCGCCTCCCAGGGATCGGATGAGCTTGATCTTCTCCGGATCCATCTGGACGAAGCCGGTGTACAGGGTGAGGATGGAGCCAAAGACCGCCACGGATACGGCGGCGGTGATGATGGTCCGCATGTTGTTGCCCAGCCAGACGATGAGCAGAGGGGCCAGTGCGGATTTTGGCAGGCTGTTTAACAGCACCAGGAAGGGCTCCAGAATCTGGGCCGCGCTTTTGCTGGACCAGAGGGCCAGGGCGCAGGCCAGACTGAGGATCGTGCAGATGGCAAAGCTTGCCAGGGTCTCAAGGAGGGTGACGCCGGTGTGCCAAAACAGGCTGCCGTCCGCGCCCATTTCCCAGAGACATCTTGCAATCAGGGTGGGGGAGCTGAAAATGAAGCCGTCAATCCAGTTCATGGAGGAGGCCAGCTCCCACAGGGCCAAAAGGAGGACGAGCAGCATGGCACGGCAGATGACGACCTGCCTGCGGCGCCTGGTTTCCCGAATGAGAAAGGCCTGCTGGGCAGGGGATGCAGTTGGTGTGGGATTATTCACTGGTTTTCAGCTCCTTCCATACAGAATTAAAATAATTGGAGAATTCCGGGCAGTTGCGCCGGGCCAGCGGGGAGGTGCAGTCCTCGGGAAATGTGACAGTGAGGACTGCCTTCACCCGTCCGGGCCTGGCGGAAAGCACAATGACCCGGTCCGCTGTGCTGATGGCCTCGGACAGGTCGTGCGTCACTAAAACGGCGGTCTTTTTCTCCCGCCGCAGAATGGAGCTGATGTCGTCACAGACAGACAGCCGGGTTTGGTAGT
Source organism: uncultured Enterocloster sp. (assembly GCA_944382045.1). Classification (GTDB taxonomy): domain Bacteria; phylum Bacillota; class Clostridia; order Lachnospirales; family Lachnospiraceae; genus Enterocloster. The sequence continues at coordinate 1,034 of CALWMT010000070.1, forward strand.
CCAGGGCGGAGAAGGGTTCGTCCAGGAGAAGCAGGTCCGGCTTTAAGGCCAGGGTGCGGATGAGGGCGGCCCGCTGGCGCATACCGCCGGAGAGCTCCGAGGGGCGGGCAGATTCAAAGCCGCGAAGGCCGTAGGCGGCCAGCATCTCCCTCACCTGTGATTTGGCGGCGGCATTCAGCCGCTTTTGGATTTCCAGGCCCAGGGCGGCATTTGAGAGGATGGTCCGCCACTCAAAGAGATGATCCTTCTGCAGCATGTAGCCGATGGCCGGGGAGGCCTCCGGGAGGGGAGTGCCGTCTATGCGTATTTCTCCTTTTTCCGGGGAAATGAGGCCGCTTATTAAAGACAGGAGAGTGGATTTCCCGCAGCCGGACGGGCCCACGACAGCGACGAATTCTCCGGGATTTACTGAAAATGAAATATCAGAAAGGGCCAGCGTCTCTCCCTCCCGTGTGTGGTAGGAATAGCTGACCCCATTTACATCTAATTTGGGAATCATAAAATAGAGGCTCCTTTCCGTAAATAGTTCCTTGCTTTACTATATGTAGACAACGGGAAAGGAGTTCGCGGACAGATACGGTCAGTAGCTCCAGCCCACAGGCGTGGGACGTGCCGAGTCAAAAACCTCTGCGGCGTCCAGAAGGTCTGTGAGCCGCTTTTTGGCGGGATCTGTCTGAATCAGATCCTGGTAGAGCCGGTAGCCGTCCAGGTTCCTCCGGGCCATGCGCAGATAGGTGGTTCCCATCTGCATCCATGAGGGCGTGCTGGCGTCCACATTGCAGAAATACTGGAAGCCCTTGGACTGGAGGTAGGCGAACCGGGCGTTCTCCGGGCCGTAGGCGTGCCAGTCGGAAATATCGTTCCCATAGGGGTAAATCAGGATATTGGTGGGGCCGATGAGGGACTCCACCTCAGCCTCCCAGCGGTCCGTGTCCGCGATAAAGCGCTCATCGGAGATGGCATAGCCTGTCTCTGAGTCCGGGGAGACGCCCAGCTGCAGGTGTCCCCAGCTGTGGGAGGCCAGCTCCCAGCCATTTTCCCGCAGACACTGAGCCACAGCGGCGGCCTGGGTCCGGTCCTCCTCATAGGTGGGGCTGTCACTGTAGGAGGAAGAGGTGCGGTAGCCCAAAATTCCCTCGTACCCGGTGAAGGCGATGACGGCCCGGGCTCCCCGGTAGGAGAAGTCTGGATGCTCCCCGATGAAGTCCTCCAAAAGGGGAATGAGGTCGTAGGAGCCGGTGGACACGGATCCGTCGGGCAGGGTCATCTCGCAGGTGGGCTTTCCGTCCGCGCCGATGACAATGCGGTTCGCGAAGCCGTCCCCCTCCATATAGGGGTAGTAGCATACGTCGTCCTGGGACATGACCAGGGGCTTCTTGCCGGGCGGCAGGAGAACCTCGCCCCAGGCAAATGCCAGGCTGCCGTCCGCGCCCGGAGCAGGGGCTGCCACGTCGGCCAGGCGCACCAGCACATAGTCCCGGCGGTAGAGCTCCTCCAGGATCTTTAAAAATTCGTCCTTTGTGGTCATGACGGAATTGTAGCCGTCCGCATCCCCATCCCCGTCAAAGGCCAGCGCGGTGTCCATGATGAGGGAGTGGAAAAATACATGGGTGGTCTGCTTTACATCTGCAGGAACCAGGGCGCCCTTTGCCTCCTCATAGCCCGCCAGGGCAGCGGCAATGCGGCTGTCCGAGGCGTCCAGGCCGCTGTCATTTAAGAGGGCGATGGCACCGTCATAGTCATAGCCCAGGGCCAGGCGGTCCGCCTGGGCGATGAGCCGATCCGTCTCGTCCTGGGGAAGGGAGGAAGTCCCAGGGGCTTCGCCAGAAATTCCGCCGTCCGCATTCCCCGGCGCTCCGGCGTCCGCCTGCTCCAGCGTTCCGCCATCCGCCGGCATCCCGCCGCCTGCCTGTGCCGAACCACCGCCGTCCGCCTGCGCCGAACCACCGGCGCCAGAACCCTGTGCCTGGGCGGGAGTGGCCGCGGATATGGCAGTCCCTGCGGGCGCAGGCCTGCGAAGTACAAAACGATAGATAGAAAAAATCAGCCCTCCGGATACGAGGACGATGCATGCTAACGCGATGAATGTAGGGAGGTGCCGGGAAAGGGTCCGCTTAAAACGGCGCAGCTGCCGGCGCCTGTAGTCGCTTTTGCTCATAAGTAAAATTCTCCTAGTTGAAACATTTGCGTATATGAATTATACCACAAAAATCGAGCGGTTTGTGGGCCGGAAGGAATGTATAAGAAAAATGTAAGGTTTTGCGGAGGTGCGTTCTGCGGGGGAATTGAATTTTTTCCCATTTCATGGTATCTTTAATGTAAGCACTACCAAAATTGAAAGGAGCAGCAGCGATGAGTGAAATGGTAAAGGATCCAAATTGTGCCTATTGTATGCAGGGGGAGCTGGTAGCGAAGTTCGGCTACCCGGTGTGTGAGATGAAGACAGGCTTCCTCTATGTATTCAAGGAGCAGAGCAAGAGAGGCCGCGTGATACTTGCCCACAAGAAGCATGTGAGCGAGCTCATTGACCTGACCGACGAGGAGAGAAATGACTACTTTGCGGAGGTAGCCCAGGTGGCCCGCGCCGTACACAAGGTATTCCATCCGGACAAGGTGAATTACGGCGCCTACGGCGACACCGGCCATCACCTGCATTTCCACATTGTGCCCAAGTACAAGGGGGGCGAAGAGTGGGGAGGCACCTTCGAGATGAACAGCGGAAGGACCATGCTGACGGACGCGGAGTATGAGAAGATGGCGGAGGATCTGCGCCAGGCGCTGAAGGAAGTGTAAGGCAGCAGGGCCGGGACAGCAAAAAAAAACGCGCCGGGCGCCGGGGCTGGGACAGCACAGAGAAACGCGCCGGGCCCGCGCCGGACAGAAAATCGCAGAATAGGCTCTTCGGGGACACGCCCCGGAGGGCCTTTTTCAGTCATAAAGGGCTTATCTCTCTCCATAGAATGAGTGTAAGGAATTTTGAGCGGGGATAGATGGGTTTATGAAACGGATGACAGCTATATTGTGCGCGGCCGCCCTGGCCGCAGGGCCAGCGCAGGAGGCCTGGGCAGCCGGCCTTCGATTCAAGGAGCCGGAATTTGCCATACCGGCGGGTTCCCTGGCTGTGGGCGCGGCAGGGGATGCTGCCGTGGAGACCGAGGCCCAGGCCGCAGCGCTTCAGGTGTCTGCCCCCAGCGCCGTCCTCATGGAAGCCTCCACGGGACAGGTGATCTACGAGAAGGGGGCGGACGAGAAGCGTTCCCCGGCCAGCGTGACAAAGGTCATGACGCTGATTCTCATTTTCGACGCCCTGGCGGAGGGAAAAATCGCGCTGACGGACGAGGTGGTGACCAGTGCCTACGCCAAATCCATGGGCGGCTCCCAGGTATTTCTGGAGGAGGGGGAGGTCCAGACGGTGGAGACTCTTATCAAGTGCATTGTCATCGCCTCGGGAAATGACGCCTCCGTGGCCATGGCGGAGTACATAGCGGGCACAGAGGGGGAGTTTGTGCGGCTGATGAACGAGCGGGCCGCGGGCCTGGGCATGACGGGGACCCATTTTGTGGACTGCTGCGGACTGACGGATTCCGCAGAGCATGTGACCACTGCCAGGGACATCGCCATTATGAGCCGGGAGCTCATCAACAAGTACCCGGAGATTCACAATTATTCCACCATCTGGATGGAGAACATCACCCATGTGACAAAGCAGGGGACCAAGGAATTCGGCCTGTCCAACACCAACAAGCTGCTGAAAATGGCCAACAATTTTACCGTGACCGGACTGAAAACCGGCTCCACCTCCGCAGCCAAATACTGCCTGGCGGCCACAGCCCAGAAGGATGGGGTGCGGCTGATTGCCTCCATCATGGCGGCTCCGGACTACAAGGCCCGGTTCGCGGATGCCCAGACGCTGCTTAATTACGGCTTTGCAGCCTGCCGCCTCTACGAGGACCAGGAGGGGCTGCCTCTGGGGCCCATGGCGGTGACGGGAGGAGTGGAGGACAGCGTGGAGCTGGCCTATGAGAGCCCATTTTCCTATCTGAGCCTTACAGGGGAAAATCTGGATGCCATAGAGCGGGCCCTGATGCTGGAGGAATCCCTGCCGGCGCCCATTGTGCCGGGCCAGCGGGCGGGGGTGCTGGAGTACCGGCTGAACGGAAAGCCCATCGGTCATGTGAACGTGGTAACCGCAGGCAGCGTGGAGGAAGCGGGGTATGGGGATTATCTGAAAATGCTTCTGGGGATTGTATTTCAGAAGGCCGGGTGAGACTGCCCGGCCTTTTATGACGGATGCGTCTGCCATCCTGCGCCTTTACTTTGCCTTTTCCGAAAATTCCGTGGTCACCAGGTCCTCGTAGGGCACCCGGCTGTCCAGCTCTCCGGCTTCCTCCAGGATATTTTGAAGCAGGTCAAAGCTCTCCTTTTGGAAAATGGTGTCCTCCTTCCAGGTATCCTGCTCCTTGTAGCGGTCCACGATTACGGTCAGCTTCTCCACCGGAGTCTCTTTAAATTGAGGGGCAATGGTTTTTGCAATTTCCTCGGAGGTGTGGGAGTTTACATAATCCATGCCCTTCTGGATGGCATTGGTGAATTTCTGTATGATTTCCGGATTTTCCTCCATGTAGCTCTTTCTGGCGCAGTAGGCCGTGTAGGGCACGTAGCCGGACTCTGTTCCCAGGGAGGCTGTGACATAGCCGCTTCCCTCTAACTCCAGGGTGGTTGCGAAAGGCTCGAATTCCACGGTATAGTCCGCGTCGCTGCTGGTAAACGCCGCAGCGGTGAGCCCAAAGCTTATGCTCTGGTCAATGGCAAGGTCAGTTTTCGGGTCCAATCCGTGTTTTTTCAGGATATATTCAAAGACCATCTGGGGCATACCGCCGGCCCGGCCGCCCAGCACCTTCTTTCCTCTCAGATCCTCCCACTTAAAATTCGGCTCCGGCTGCCGTCCCACCAGGAAATTGCCTGCCCGCTGGGTGAGCTGGGCAAAGTTCACGGCATAGTCCTGGGAGCCCTCCTGATACACATAGATGCTGGCCTCCGACCCCATAAATCCAATCTGGGCGTCCCCGGAGATCAGGGCGGTCATAACCTTGTCGGCCCCGCCTCCATTTACCAGTGTCAGGTCAATGCCCTCCTCCTCGAAATACCCCAGCTCGATAGCCGCATACTGGGGCGCATAGAAGATGGAGTGGGCCACCTCATTGAGGGTTACGGGGGTCAGATTTTTGTCCTGGGCCCCATCCCGCCCGCAGCCGGTGAGGGCCAGGCCGGTGAGGGAGAGGGCGGCAAGAAAACGAAATAGCTGTTTCATGGCGTGCTCCTTTACGTTGTTGTTATACAGTACATAGTATTGGAGGGGACAGGCGGTGGTGCAGGCCGGGGGGAGTGAGGCTCGGAGAGGAGGGGAGAAAGGAAAAGAATTGACAATTTTTTGGGAAATAGTTACAATAATATTCAGAAAAAGAGCATTTAATTGAAAAAGAGGACAGAATGGCATGAAGCTGACAGAGATTGACCAGCATATTTTAAAATCATATGGAACGCTTTTGGATGGATTGGCGGGATATCTGGGAGAGGGATGCGAGATTGTGCTCCACAGTCTGGAAAATCTGGACCGATCCGTGATCAAGATTGTAAATGGGCACCACACCGGCCGGACAGTGGGGGCACCGATTACCAACCTGGCTCTGGAGATGCTGGACGAGATTCAGAAGGATCCCTCCCGTACGAGCATTTCCTATTTTACAAATAATAAGAAGGGAGAGCCGTTAAAATCAGCTACCATCGCCATACGGGGGGAAAATGAGCGGATTATCGGCCTGCTCTGCATGAATTTTTATCTGAATATGCCCCTTTCCCAGTTTCTCACCGTGTTTGCCTTTTCAAAGAATGCGGACACAGCTCCCCAGGCAGAGGTGTTTCTTGACAACAGCAGCGAGCTTCTGGAGGAGGCAGTCTGCGAGGTGAGAAAATTGGCGGATCAGGACCGGGCCATCCGGCCGTCTCTCAAGAATCGGTATATGATCCGTGAGCTCTACAAGAAGGGCATATTCAATATTAAAAATGCAGTGGACTATGTGGCGGATCAGCTGGGCATCTCAAAGAATACGGTTTACATGCATCTGCGGTATGTGAAGGAGGAAAATCAGGAGCTGGCATAGCTGGCTGTGCGGGAGTGAGCGGTCCCCTTGGTGTCGGAAGGCATCGGGGGGATTTTGTATTATCCTCGAAACAGCATGAGGCAAAAGTGAACAAGCTTTTTTATGAATGCCGCAAAAAAATAAAAAAATTTTTATTGGTTTTTCTATTGACTAAACAAAAGTTTATTGCTATTATAAATATAAATAAAAGATATAAAAATTGTTTTAAAAAAATATAAAATATGCATAAAGGAGGCATTTTTCATGGAGGTAATCAGCACAACAAAGGCACCGGCGGCCATCGGCCCCTATTCACAGGCGATGAAGACAGGCAGCTTTGTCTTCGCTTCCGGCCAGCTTCCGGTGGATCCGGAGACGGGAGCGGCACCTGAGGGAATCGCGGCTCAGGCAGAGCAGAGCTGCAAGAATGTAGGCGCGATTCTCGCGGAGGCAGGTCTTGGATTTGAGAATGTGATCAAGACCACCTGCTTCCTGGCAGATATGGCCGACTTCCAGGCATTTAATGAGGTGTATGCCAAGTATTTCGTATCAAAGCCCGCGAGAAGCTGCGTTGCAGTGAAGGGGATTCCGAAGGGCGTTCTCTGCGAGATTGAAGTAGTGGCGGTTAAGGACTGAGACAGGAGGCAGAAAATGGCAGAATTTACAAATAATCAGGTGAAGCTGGATGTTCTGAAGCAGAGAGCCTACAACATGCGCTGGGCAGAGGTGGAGGAGGGAGTGATCCCCCTGACCGCAGCGGACCCGGATTTTCCGGCGCCCAAGGCCATCGACGATGCTCTCATTTCCTATATTCAGGGCGGCTATTTCTCCTACACGCCCAAGAGAGGCTTCCCGGAGTTTAAGGAGAGCCTGGTGCGGGCCTTAAAGGAGAGGAAGAATGAGGAGATTGATCCGGAGCTGGTGCTCCCCATCGACAGTGCGGCCCGGGGCATGCACGTGATCGCGCAGACCATCTTAAAGCCCGGGGATGAGGCGCTGGTCTTTGACCCGGTGGACTTCCTCTTTAAGACTAGCATGGAGGCAGCGGGAGCCAAGGTGAACCTCTTCCCCATGACATTCCGGGAGGATGGAACCATTGATTTCAGCCATATCGAGGAGTACATAACCCCCAAGACTAAGATGCTGGGCCTGTGCAACCCGCACAATCCCCTTGGCAAGGTGTACCCCAAGGAGGATTTGGAGTACCTGCTGGATCTGTCAGAGAAGTATGGCTTCTATATTATGAATGATGAGATCTGGTCCGATATCGTGTACTCTGATGCAAAATTCACCAGCATCTGCTCCTTCGGCAGTGAGAGGAATAAGAGAACCCTCTCCGTGTTCGGCTTCTCCAAGAGCTTCGGCATTGCCGGCCTGCGGGTGGGCTGCATCTACTGCCAGGACAAGGAGATTTTTGAGAAAATTGTGGAGGCATCTCTGGTGGATACAACCATTGGCGGCATCTCCTCCCTCTCTCAGGTAGCTGGCATCGCCTGCCTGGATCAGTGCTACGGATGGCTGGACGAGTTTGTGGCCCATCTGCAGTCCAACCGGGATTATGCCTGGGAGCGCCTGAACAAGATGCCGGGCGTATCCTGTGTGAAGCCGCAGGCAACCTTTGTCATGTTCCCGGATGTGTCAGGGATTCCCATGAGCGCGGAGGAGCTGGTAGAGTATCTGCGGAAGGAAGAAAAGGTGTCGATTGTGCCCGGCGGGAAGCAGTTCTTTGGACCTGGCTCTGAGGGCCACGTGCGGATCTGCCTCGCTACCAGCAGGGAGATTTTGACGGAAGGACTTGACCGTGTGGAGCGGGGAATCCGCAAGCTCATGAAGGAGGGATAATCCTATGGCAAAGGTATTTGTAGCGTTTCTCTATATGGCCGCTATTTTGATCATCGGCTTTGTGAGTGCCAGAAAGGTAAAGACAGCAGAGGACTTCGCGACAGCGGGAAAACAGATTCCCTTCTGGACCAATGTATATTCCATGGCTTCGGCTCAGATCGGCGCCGGCGCGACCATGGGCGTGGCAAGCATGACCTATCAGTATGGCTTTTCCGGCATGGTGCTGGGCCTGGGGGCTGCCACGGGAGCCATCCTTTCCGGCCTGGTCTTCGCAAAGAAGATCCGCGAGGCGGACGTGACCACCATCCCGGAGCTTATTCGAAATAAGCTGGGCGTGGGCGTGGCCAACATGATCTGTATCCTGACGATCGTCCAGGTATTTGGAATTCTGGCGAGCCAGGTGCGGTCTCTGGGAACCATTCTCCAGATCTTCATCCCCTCCATGAGCCTGCTGACGGCAATTGTCATCATGAGTATTGTTATGATGATTTACTCCGTAATCGGCGGCATGGTGGCAGCTACCAACACGGATAAGCTGAATGTGAGCATCATGATTCTCTCTGTTATGGTGGTTACGCCTATCATCGCCATGATGTCCATCGGAGGAACCAGGGGAATGGCAGAAAAGCTCACGGCAGACCAGCTGAGCCTGACCACCATGGGGCTTCCCTCCATGGCCTCCACCTTCCTTTACTTCGGACTTGTGGGCATGATCAACAATGAGAACTTCCTGCGCATCTGCGGCGCGAAGAATGCCAAGGAGGCCAAGGGAGCTACGCTGACGGCGGCGCTGCTCATTTACCTGCCCTACATGATCTTCGCGGGCCTGATCGGAATCATGGGAATCATCCTGATTCCGGAGCTGGGAACCTCTGACTCCATCATTCCCGCCATGATCGACGGCATGACCGGCGATCTGACCGGCGCATTCCTGCTCTCAGGCCTTCTGGCAGCGGTTATGGGCACGGCGGCCTCTGTGGCCATGGCGGTGAGCGTCACCTTCACCCGCGACGTGGTGGGACGTGTAAAGACCGATATGAGCGGCCAGGAGGTGCTCACGGTTCAGCGTGTCGCCCTGGTGATCTTCATGATCCTGGCGATTATCGTGGGATATCAGGGAAGCTCCATCGTAACGAT
>CALWMT010000071.1 GCA_944382045.1 uncultured Enterocloster sp.
ACCGCCGGGTAGATCTCAGCCACCACCGTCTGCTTTGCCCCGAAGCCGCCGCCGATGCGGGGCTTGATCACCCGGATCCTTGACTTGGGCAAATCCAGGGCATGGGCCAGCACCCGGCGCACGTGGAAGGCGATCTGGGTGGACGCCACCACATTTAACCTGCCGTACACATCCATGTAGGTAAATGCCCGGAAGGTCTCCATCATGGCCTGCTGGTTTGCCTTTGTGTGGTACACCCGCTCCACCACATGGGCGCACTCCGCAAATGCTGCCTCCAGATCCCCCGCCTCCTCCTTGCCGGAGGCACAGAGATTGCGGCTGTTGTCCGCCCCCACCGGGCAGAGAGAGCGCCAGTTCTCCTCCGGATGCACCAGAATGTGGCTGTCCTTGGCCTCGTGCATGTCAAGCACTGGATCCAGCACCCGGTACTTCACCCGGATCAGCCGCATGGCGTGATCCACCGCCGCCTCGCTGCTTCCCGCCACAATCGCCACCGCGTCCCCCACAAAGCGGAGCCGCCGGTCCAGTATCAGCCGGTCATAGGGGCTGGGCTCAGGAAATGTCTGCCCCGCCATGGTAAACCGCTTCTGGGGCACGTCCTTCCAGGTGAGAATACACTCGATCCCCGGAATCCTTGCCGCCACCCCGCAGTCAATCTCCTCCACCAGAGCGTGGGCGTGAGGGCTTCGCAGCACCTTCACGATCAGGCAGTCCTTCGGAGCCAAATCATCCGTGTACACGGGCTTTCCCGTCACCAGGGCCCGGGCGTCCTTCTTGACAATGGGCGCGCCCACCACCCGGAAGCGCTTCCCCGTCAGGGGATTTTTATATCCTTGGTATTTATTCTCCATCACTGCCCTCCTTCGGCGCCGCAAACCGCCTCTGCGGCCAAGCCCGCCTTGGCGTCCCAAGCCGCCGTCTCCGCGCCCTGGCCCGCCTTGGCGTCCAGATACTTCTTCACTGCCCGCAGCTGGGACATATACCCGCTGCAGCGGCAGAGGTTCCCCGCCAGATACTCCTTAATCTCCTCCTCGCTGGCTCCGGGTATCTCCCTCACCATGGCCAGCACATTCATAATAAAGCCCGGGCTGCAGAAGCCGCACTGCTCCCCGCCCTCTCTGGCGAGAAACATGCCGAACTCCTCCGCCTCCTCCTGGACGCCCTCCAGGGTGGTCACATGCCGCCCGGCCGCCCGCACGGCCAGGGTGGAGCAGGAAAGCACCGGCCTTCCGTCCAGCCATACGGTGCAGAGGCCGCAGTTTGCCGTCTCACAGCCCCGCTTTACACTCAGACACCCCAGCTGGCGCACCAGATCGAGAAGCAGCGTATCCGGCCGGATTTCCGCCTGCACCTGTTTTCCATTTAACCGAAATGCAATATTCACTGTCGCTTCACGCTCCTTCCTCTCAGCTGCTCCATCAGCCGCCTGGTGTAGGTCTCCGCCAGGAAATGCCGGTACTCCCCGCTTCCCCGCATATTTGTGCCGTAGGAAAATGCTCCCGCAGCCTCAGCGGCCAGCCTGGGCAGGGTGTCAAAATCATCCTCCACAAGCCGCGCAAGCCTTGCCCTGCCGGGCCTGGCCCCAACGGACACAAACCAATGCCTCCCCAGATTGGACACGCAGCAGGCAATGAGCGGAAAATCCGTCTGTGAATTTCTCTGGCTGGCATAGGCTGCCCGCCGCCCGTCCTTCCTTATAATCACCCGCACCAGGATGTCCCTGTCGTCCCGCCGCACCGGCCGGGCCGCAAACTCCTCCAGGGAAAGGATCCCCTCGTGATAGAGCTCCACCTGGGCGTCAAGGGCCAGCAGGCAGGTGAGAATATCGGAGAATCCGAACCTTCCCCAGACGCTTCCCCCCACAGTGGCGCAGTTTCGCATCTGCACCCCCACGATGTGCCGGGTACATTCCTTAAAAATCCCCCCAAAATACCGGTTCAGCCCCTCATGGGTCTCCAGCTGGCGCAGGGTGCACATGCACCCGATGGAAAATGCGTCCTTCGTCTCCTCAATTCCATCCAGCCCCAGGCCGGACAGATCCACAATGGTCCTCTTCGTCACATTGGTCATCTTCATCCAGACCATGCCGCCAATCACCAGACTGCTCCGCTTCTTGCAGAGCTCATATGCCTCCCCAAGGCTTTCCACCTTCACGTAATCATCCGCTCGAAACATGCGGTTTCTCCTTTCTCTCTGAATGTAAAGCAGCCGTCTGCTCCGGACAAGCGCCGCTCTGTTTTTGCGCCGTCCGCCGCCCTTACCGCGTCAAATATATATCGAAAAGCTGCCTGGCGATGGGAGCCGCCGCCCGTCCCCCGGTTCCGGCCTCCTCCACCAGCACGGTGACCACCAGCTTCGGATCCTGCGCCGGGGCAAAGCCTGTGAACCAGGCATGGGTCTCCCTCCCCGTTTCAAACTCTGCGGAGCCTGTCTTCGCAGCCGCCTGATAGGCGTCCGTGCGCAGGGCGGAGGCGGTTCCCACCGTGACCACCGCCTCCATGAGCTCCGTGAGATTTGCCGCCTCCTGGGCTGTCATCAGGCTTCCCCAGGCCTCCGGCATGAATTTCTTCACTTCTTCCTCCCCGGCGCTCACCACCCGGTCCAAAAGATACGGCTTCATGAGTGTCCCGCCGTTGGCGATAGCCGCTGTCAGCAGCGCATTGTGCAGGGGCGTCATCTCCGTCTTTCCCTGTCCCATGGAGGTCTGAAGGATTTCCCAGGTTCCCGCCCCCGGCTCCATGACAAAGGAGCTCTCCTTGTAGGGGAATCCGGTGAGGGGCAGCTCCCGGTTAAACAAAAGCTCCTCAGCCGTCCCCTTTAGCGAAGCCAGATCTAACTCAACCCCCAGGCTGGCAAACGCCCCATGGCAGGAGTTCGCAAAGGCCTGGACAAAATCCTGGCTCCCATGGGATTCCCCGTGATAGCACCGGATGGTGTAGTCCCCATTTACATAGGTGCCGCTGCAGTCAAACCGGTAGTCCTTATAGTCCAGGGGATGCTCCCGCATATATTCCAGGGCCGTGACAATCTTGAAGGTGGAGCCCGGTGGATAGAGCCCCTGGGCTGCCCGGTTTAAGAGGGGGCTCTGTCCTCCCTCGTCCGCGTTTAACACCTCCCAGTCCTGCGCCAGGGTGTTGGGGTCATAGCCCGGCTTTGACACCATGGCAAGGATCTTTCCCGTGTCCGGCTCCATGGCGATCACCGCCCCCCTGTGATCCCCCAGGGCCGCCCAGGCCGCCTGCTGAAGCTCCGGATCCAGGGTGGTGTACACATCGTCCCCCTGGCTTTTCGCGCCTCCCAGCTCATTTACAACCTGTTCCGCCAGATTTACGTGGGAGGTGAGAAGATAAAAATTCGCCAGGGACTCAATCCCTGTTTTCCCGTTGGAGGAATAGCCCACCACATGGTCGAAAACCGTTCCGAAGGGATAAATCCGGGTCTCATTTCCCTCCCCGTCCGTCCGGTTCTCTGCAAGCACCGTGCCGTCCGCCGCCAGGATCCGCCCCCGTACCACCCGGTTCGCGAAGCTGTCCAGCCGGGCATTGTAGGAGTTGTTGATCACGGTCTCCCTCTGTACCTGGAGAAAATATCCCATATACCCAGCCAGCCCCAGAAACAGGGCCGCCCCCAGATAGGTGACTGCCAGGATAACCTTGTTGGATTTAGGCTCTTTCTTTCCCATTTGGCCTCCTCTCCTCTTTGAGCTCCTCCTCGTCATTCTCCTTGATGATGTGAAGCCCCTGGATGATGCCGAAAACTAAGAAGGTGGCGGCCAAGGAGCTTCCGCCATAGCTGACAAGGGGCAGGGTCACCCCTGTGGAGGGGATAAATTTTGTGACGCCCCCCACATTCAGGAACACCTGGATCATGTACTCCACGCCAAGCCCAAAGGCGATGAGCTTATAGAAGGCTGCCTGCATCCGTGCCGCCGTCATCATGCACTGGATAAAGCAGCCCAGGCAGATGAGCAGAAGACAGAGGGCAAAGATCCCGCCCATCTCCTCCGATATAGCGGAGAAAATGAAGTCCTTCTCCACCACAGGGATCCGCCAGGGCATCCCCTGGCACAGCCCCATGCCGAACCACCCGCCGGTGCCGATGGCAAAGAGAGACTGGGTGATCTGATAGCCCGTGTTGTCGATGTCCGCCCAGGGATTCCTCCAGGCCTCCACCCGGCGGCGCACATGGCCGAACAGCCCGTAAGCCGCCGCCGAGGCCCCTGCTCCCAGCCCTAAGCCGCTTCCCAGATAGAGCCAGTTCCCTGTGGCCGCAAAGAGCATGAGCAGGTAGGTGGCAAAAAAGATCAGGGCGCTCCCCAGATCCTTTGAGAGCACCAGGATAATCACGTGGGCCGCCGCTATGGCCGTGGCTGCGGCCACCCGCTTAAAATTTACGCCCTGATAAAACATGGAGGCAGCGAAAAACACAAAGCTGATCTTCACGAATTCCGAGGGCTGAAGGGAGAACTCCCCGAAGGACAGGGACAGCTGGGCTCCGAAGCTCTCACTTCCCACCAAAAACACCAAAAACAGAATTCCCAGTCCGGCCCCCGCGTAAACCCACTGGAAGCGGTACAGCTGCCAGAACCGCTCCATCACCCAGGGAACCAGCCAGGCCCCGGCCGCAGCCGCAGCCGCAATGGCAAACTGGCGGATGGCCCGCTCCATCCCTGCGTCCAGGGAGAGCCGTGTCAGCATAATCAGCCCGGCGCAGAGAAGCATGCAGGAATTATTCACCAGTATCCGCGAGATGTTCCGGTAAATCATGTGGGAAAAGATGGTGTAGCACAGGAAAAATACCACCTGCGCGCAGTAAAACGCGGCCAGGCGGCTCCGCAGGTCCGGATCCTCCCGGCTCAGGTACATAACCAGATAGGCCAGAAAATGGATGGCCAGCATGGCTGCGTTCTGCCTCCGGCAGATTCCCCTTTTTCTGTCCTCATCCCTGACGGAAAAATAACGGAAATTGGCGTAGGTATAGACCGCCATCAGGAGGATCATCACATATTTGGATATTTCCACGATCAGATTCGTCATAGGCACCTACTCCACTCTGCGTCTGAAATGCCCCCGGGTGAACTCCTTCACAGCCTCCTTGTCCTCCCCCATCCCTTCCGGGAACCGGGCGAATGCATTGAGGACGCGCTCCGTCTCCTCCCGGCTCTCCACCGTAAAGGAGAGCCGCAGGCTGTCCGCAGCCAGTCTCGCCGTCTCCTTAAGGCAGCCCCCAAGGGACAGGGGGAGGGGATTGAAAATCGTGTTTTGGCAGAAGGCACAGCGGTTCTTTACCGGCAGGAGGGCCCCCGTCCGATCCTTAAGCGCCGTGAGCTTCGGCGTGTGGGAGCATCCCTCCGCCGTGCTGACGGGACACTGGGCCGTCACCATCATCGGGTAGTATCCATAGATCACCAGCTCCGCTGGAAAGTCCCGCCTCTCTCCTGCCCGGACCACCGGCTCCATCTCCCGGCGGGTCAGCTCCAGCGGGAGCGTGAAAAACGCCGCGCCCAGCTCCTTTAATGTCTCATTGGCAGCGCTGTTCCAGCTGTAGACCGAGGAATCAAGGCCAACTGGAAGGCGGTTTCCCTTCTCCCGGAGCCACACAGCCTCCTCCAGATTCTTCGCCAGAATCCCGTCAAAGCCCGCATCCAGAAGCTGCTGCCAGCTCCGTGCAAAATATGCCTCCTCCCGGCTTCGGAAAATGTGGGGCAGCATGAGCCAGCACTCCTTCCCCGCCCTGCGGCAGTCCCGCACCCGATCCGCCCAGGTCTCCGGCGCAAATCCCCCTGCATCCAGATAGATCCGGGACGCCTGCGCCGCGTTCAGCGCAGGGCCAAGCTGCCAGGCCTCCTCCAGGGAAATGGTAAGCTTCGGGCCTGAGGCTGCTGCGGTTCTGCCTTCTGCCGCAGCCGTTCCCGCCGCATGCCTTGGCTCGGCCGCCGCAGGCTCTGGCTCGGCCGCACCGCCTCCCGCCGCGTGCTCTGTCTCTTCCGCGCCGCCTCCCGCCGCAGGCTCTGGCTCTGCCGCGCTCACCGGCTCTGCACCGTCCATCTCCCGGCGCCGCCGGCCCACCATGGCCTCCTGCAGGGCCTCCAACCCATCTCTCCGCAGCTTATTCAGCGCCTGAACCGGGAGAAAAAGCTCTCCCTCCAGGTCCACCGACAGCTCCTTCATCGCAAAAGGCGTCCCGCCCGTTTTCCCCAGCTGCCGCGCCGCGCTCTCCTCTGTGGCCGGCTGCTTCTGGGCCCTCTGGCACACATCCCCGCAGACCTCGACCTTCACATCCCCGGATTCAAGAAGCAGCCGCGCTGCCTCCCCCTCCCGAAAAACAGCCCTTGCAGACACCGGCTCCTTTGGCTCCTTCCCCACAAATGCCTCGTCCAGATAGTCAAACAGCGCCTGATTTCCCTGGCGGAAAGCAGGCTTCTCTCCCAGGGCAAGCATGTCTCTCCCATTGTGCTTTTTATAATATCCCTGGGTGAATTCCGGGCGGCTGGCCAGATCTAAGAGGGCCCGCTTGTCCTCCGGCTCCACATAGTATCCCTCTCTTCCCTGCTCCAGATACCGGTCCACATATTTTCTGTAAATGCTCACCACGCCTGCCACATAGCGGGGGCTCTTCATCCGCCCCTCGATCTTCAAGGAATATGCACCGGCCTCCAAAATGTCCGGCAGAATATCCAATGTGCAGAGATCCTTCATGCTCAGCACATTGCCCTTAAGGATCGGCTTCCCGTCCTCCCAAACCTGATAGGGAAGACGGCAGGGCTGGGCGCAGCGCCCCCGGTTGCCGCTCCGCCCTCCAATCAGGCTGCTCATCAGGCACTGGCCGGAATAGCAGTAACACAGAGCGCCGTGGACAAAGACCTCCACCTCCAGCCCAGTCTCCCGGCGGATGCGGCGGATCTCCTCCAGGGAAATCTCCCTGGCCGGCACCACGCGGCAGCAGCCCAGCTCTCCCAGGAGCTTGGCCCCCCACTGGCTGGTTATAGTCATCTGGGTGCTGGCGTGAAGCTCCATGCCGGGGAAATGCTCCCGCATCACACGCAAGGCCCCCAGATCCTGGACGATCACCCCGTCCAAGCCCTGCCGGTAAAAGGGCGTCATATAATCTGTGAGCTCCGCAAGCTCCTCCTCCTTGAACAGGGTGTTCACCGTCATGTACAGCCGCCGCCCGTGGAAGTGGACAAAATCAATGGCTCCTAAAAGCCCCTCCTCGTCCGCGTTCTCCGCGTAAGCCCTGGCCCCAAACCGGGGGCCTCCCATATAGGCTGCGTCCGCGCCGGCCGCCACCGCTGCCCGCAGGCAGTCCAGGGAGCCTGCCGGAGCCAGAAGCTCCACCTTTTTCTTCTCTCTCATTCCAATCTCCTTTTTTGCTAGAGCGCAAAAAGATGCCTCAGGCAAAGCCTTGAGACACCCCCGTTTCACTGTTCCAGCGCTGCCGCTCACACTGCGGGAAAAAGCACCCCGCCTGAGCCTTCCAGAAGCCAGCCTATCTGCGCCCATCCTTCCGGCTGCCGGCCTTCTCCGCGGCCTCCAGGGCCTTGCGCACCAGCGCCTCATTGACCGCCGCAGCCTCCTGCTTGGCCTGGCCAAAGCCAGCTTCCGTCCCTGCAGGCTTTCTTTCAGGCTCTGCAGGCTTCTTCTCTCTGTCTGCACGCAGCTGTTCTGCCTCTGTCTGCCTTTTTTCTGCTTCCGCGCGCAGTCTCTCTGCCTCCGCCTGCCTCTTTTCGGCCTCCGCCCGCAGCTTCTCCCGCTCCGCCTCCAGAGAGGCGGCCTTCTTCTGCAGCTGCTCCAGCTCTCTCTGCCTCTCCTCCAGATCCTTCAGCACGGCCTCCAGCTTCATCTGGGTTCCCACCAGCTCATGCTTTAAGCTGTAGGTCTCCTTCTCCATGGCGTCCCGCTCGCTCACCGCCCTGTCGGCCTCCTCGCGGGCTTTAAAATAATCGTCCGCCACATTCAGTCCCAGCATCGCCATCTGATAATCGCTGTTCTGCTTGCCAAAGCCCGGAAGCTTCCGCATCGCCGCCAGCTTCTCATTCACATAGCTGGCTGTCTTCTGGAGATAGGCCTCGCCCTCGCTTCCCGTCAGGGTGTAAATTTTTCCATCTATCAAAACCTGTGCATAATTTTTCGTATCCATCGTCTCTCTCCCGTATCTTCATTGTAACATACGAACGCCCAAGTCACAACCCCGGCATACGTCCTTTTCCTACGCCTGCTCCGGCATGACAATTCCCAGATGCCGGTAGGCGGCCGGCGAGGCCATACGGCCCCTGGCTGTCCGATTTAACAGGCCGTTCATAAGGAGGTACGGCTCATACACATCCTCCAGAGTTCCCGCGTCCTCCCCCAGGGCCGCCGCCAGGGTGTCAAGCCCCACCGGGCCGCCGGAGAATTTCTCGATAATGGTGAGAAGGATGTTCCTGTCGTTCTGGTCCAGTCCCAGCTTGTCCACATCCATGATGTCCAGGGCGAAATCCGTCACCTCGCGGGTAATCCTCCCGTCGTACTTGACCTGGGCAAAATCACGCACCCGCTTGAGCAGACGGTTGGCCAGCCGGGGCGTGCCCCGGGACCGCCTGGCAAGCTCCATGGCCCCGCTCTCCTCCATCTCCACCCCCAGAATGCGGGCGGAATTAAGAATAATCGCAGCCAGCTGCTCCGGTGTGTAAAATTCCAGCCTCTGCACCACGCCGAACCGATCCCTTAGGGGCGCAGTGAGAAGTCCCGCCCTTGTGGTGGCCCCCACCAGGGTAAAATGGGGCAGCTCCAGCCGGATGGATCGGGCTGTGGAGTCCTTCCCCAGCATAATGTCAATGGCAAAATCCTCCATGGCCGGGTAGAGAACCTCCTCCACCTGCCGGTTCAGCCGGTGGATCTCATCCACAAAAAGCACATCCCCCTCCTGGAGATTGTTGAGAATAGCCGCCATCTCCCCGGGCTTCTCGATGGCCGGCCCGCTGGTCACCTTCATCCGGGTTCCCATCTCGTTGGCGATAATCCCCGCCAGGGTGGTCTTTCCCAGTCCGGGCGGCCCGTAAAAAAGCACATGGTCCAATGCCTCCCCCCGGCTTCTCGCCGCCTCTATATAAATTTTCAGGGTGGACTTAAGCTTTTCCTGCCCCACATAGTCCTTCAGATACTGAGGCCTCAGCGTGGCCTCTATGGGCACGTCCTCCTGGGTCACATCCGTCGTAATCATCCGCCGCTCCATACTTTCCGTAAACCTCTGCTATCATAAAAATGTCAAATACTTCAGCGAAGCCTTCAGCACATCCTCCGCCGTCATATCTTCCCTGCTCTCAACCCTGCGCACAGCGCCTGCGGCCTCCCCCTGGGTGTATCCCAAGGCCACCAGGGCCTCCACGGCCTCCTTTCTAGCCTCGTCAAGCCCTGCCGCCGGCAGCGCTTCCCCGCCCGGCGCGCTCTCTCCCAGGGCATACAGGGAGGCCTCCAGGGGCATCTTATCCTTCAGATCCAAAATCAGCCGCTGGGCCGTCTTGCTCCCCACTCCCGGAGCCTTGGAGATGGCCTTCACATCCCCTGCCAAAATAGCGAGCCGCAATGCGTCCGGCTTCATAGCCGATAAAATTCCCAGCGCCGCCTTGGGGCCGATGCCGCTGACCCCTAAAAGCTGGCGGAACATATCCCGGTCCTGCTTGTGGAGAAAGCCGTAGAGCGTCATGGCGTCCTCCCGTACCTGAAAATAGGTATGGACCAGAATCTCCTCCCCAACCCTTGGCAGCTCGTCCAGAAGAGAGAGGGGGACGTGGACCGCCAGCCCCACAGGCCCTGCCTCCACAATGATCCGGTCCTCCTCCACCGCGCTGAGTCTTCCCTTGACATATGAAATCATCCGCTTCTCTCCTGTCTCCTCATACTGTCCTCCATCATAGCATAGAGCGCCCGCCAATGCAAGGCTTCGAACACACATTCTGTCTGTGCCTCTTGCGCCCCTGGGGAATCTGCGATAAACTAACGGGGAGAAAGGAGAATCCGCACATGAAAACCATCAAGCATCCCATCGCCTTTTCCCCGGCCTATCCCTTGGAGCGCATTGCGCCCCGGGAGGACCTGCTCTTTTTTGACATTGAGACCACCGGCTTTTCCGGCGCAAGCTCCCAGCTCTATCTCATCGG
>CALWMT010000072.1 GCA_944382045.1 uncultured Enterocloster sp.
TACATGCCGAAGCTTTATATTGCTTTTCATAAAAAATATCCGAACATCAAGCTGCTTCTCAGCAACTACATACGTTCGGAGCATCTGTTTATGTATGACTGCGATTTCTGTATTACCACCGAGGACAACTATACGCCCATGGTGGGAAACTGCCTGGTCCGTCTCTTGACGGAGCGGTTTGTGCTGGCTGTCCATCGGGATCATCCCCTTGCCGGCCGCAGCTCCATCCACCTGAAGGAGGCGGCCTCCTATCCCTTTATCGCCTCCAACCGGAAGGAGGATCTGGAATATTACTGCTTAAAGGCCGGCTTCCGTCCCAATATCATCGCGGAATGCGACAACGGAACAACCTACGAGACCCTGCTGCGAAATAATATGGGGATAACCATTCTCCCGGAGATTACGCTGGGATCCATTCTCCCTGATGAGATTGTCTGCATCCCGCTCACCTTCCCGATATTGGAGCGGACGGTCAATCTGGCCTACGACAGCCGGAAAAAGATGTCGCAGGCCTGCCGTCTGTTTTTAGAATTCTGTACGGAATACTTCTGCGCGCATCCGGAGGGCAGACAAGAAGGTGCTCCTCTACAGAGCGGCCAGCGCTTTGCCCAGGGCCCGGCAGCTTTCTAACGCCTCCTCGTCCGGCGCCTCCTGGCAGATCACGCCCTCCCCGCCAACTACAGTGGCTCCCGCCGCGGTCATCCGCTCGGTCCAGCTTCTCATCCACTCGCCGTCGCCCCATCCGTAGGAGCCAAACAGGCCGATGCTCTTTCCTGCGGCAAAGGCCTCCACCTCCATGACAAAGGGCTCCATCTCCGCTTCCTCGAGAACCTCGGCGCCCATAGCCGGACACCCCATAGCGAAGACGGAGGCGTTCTTTAACGCATCCATGGAAACGCTTCCAATCTCTGCTACCAGGGCCTTCCTGCCGGCTGCCTCGATGCCCTCTCCCACGGCCTCCGCCATGGCCTGGGTGTTGCCTGTCTGGGACCAGTACGCTACGATAATCTCATTCATGCTATGCTTCCTCCTGACTTTACAAATACACTCCGCTTTCCGCCGCTATGAAACGCCGCAGCTCATTAAAATAGCTCTCACATTCATGCCGCAGGAAATCATGCGGATCACTCTCTCGCGGGCCTGATCGTAGCATGCAAAAACCCTTTTTGCGCGGACTGCGTCCGTATAGACCTTCCAGTAGCCTATGCAGAGGCTGTTTCTCCCCTCGTTTTCGATGAATCCCATCACATCGCCGGGGGGATAGCCCAAAAGAAGGCCTATCTCATGGGGAAACCCAGCCCTGTGCTCCATGTGCGCCTGATAGCGCCTGGCTGCCTCGCGGAGAATCACCGCAGGCTCCCGCCGCTCATATCCAAAGCGTTCCATCAGCTCCCACACATCCTTACGTGCAAGATAGGCTGAAAGGCCCTTCCTCGAATAGAGAAGAAAGGATGCCTTGCCGTCTGTCTCACAGAGCGGATAACAGGACAGAGGGGTTCCGTGAAAGAGCCGTCTTACTGCGCTCCGCAGGCTTCTGTCCACGGTCAGCAGATTGGAAATCTTGAGATTGGTTAAAAGGGGGGCACACTGAAGGGCTACCTGGGTGTCCAGCTGTCCCTGATCCAGCGCCAACATCAGATCCAGGGTTTCTGTGCTCATAATCTACCTCGCTGAGATTTGTGATAAGTTAGTATATACTAACTTATGCATCTATCCTAGCAAATTTTACAGAAAAAAACAAGAGCACTTATTGGGAAATATTTCTCAACAAGTGCTCCTTCTATCTGCCGGCCGGACGGCTGCGATCCCATAAGGCTCTATCGCCTGCAATATGCTACCGCCCGTAATACACTACCGTGAGGTACTGTCCTGCGTGGATGGTATCCTCCTGCAGGGAGTTGATCCTGCGCAGCTTCTCCACATAATCCGCAGTGGTCAGATTCCCACCCTGCTTATAGCGGCCGGCAATCTCCCACAGGCTGTCCCCCTCCTCGATCTTTATGCTCGTATAATAGGCAGTGGGTCTGGGGCCCTCCTCCCGCGCCATAGACGGGAACATAGTGCATCCTAACAGTATAAGCACAAACAGCAGAACCACAAACACAAACAGCCGAATCCGTCTCCTATATACTCTCCTCATATGCAGCCTCCCAAACATATAAGAACATGTGTTCTGTATCTGCCTCTACTATAGCACCAGAACATATGTTTGTCAATGATTTTCGAAGAAAAATCGAACAAAGGTTTGCATTTTAATCGAACATATGTTACTATAAATGCAGGATAATACGGCTGCTGCTCAGCGGCTGAGCAGTAACCGAATATGATATACAGGAGGCTGCCTATGTCACAGGATGCGATGTCTGCTAAGCAGCAGGAGATTTTAGAATATATTAAGGAATCCATATTAAAGAGAGGCTATCCCCCGGCGGTCCGGGAGATCTGCCAGGCGGTGCATTTAAAGTCCACCTCCTCCGTCCACTCCCACCTGGCGGCCTTGGAGGAGAAGGGCTACATACGCCGGGATCCCACCAAGCCCAGGACCATTGAGATTTTGGACGACACCTTCAACTTCAACCGCCGGGAGATGGTGAACATCCCGGTTGTGGGGACTGTGGCAGCAGGCGAGCCGCTGCTGGCCCAGGAGCATATTGAGGATTACTTTCCCTTTCCCGCTGAGATTCTGCCCAATGCGGAGACCTTTATGCTTCACGTGAGGGGCGAGAGCATGGTGAATGCAGGCATCCTTCCCGGGGATCAGCTGATTGTGGAGCAGCGCTCCACTGCGGAGAACGGGGAGATTGTGGTTGCTCTTTTGGACGATTCCGCCACGGTGAAGCGCTTTTATAAGGAGAAGGGCCACTACCGCCTCCAGCCGGAGAACGATGCCATGGAGCCGATTATCACGGACCATGTGGAGATCCTTGGCAAGGTCATCGGGCTGATACGGATGATGTAAGGCCCTTGCTTTCAGGAGCATAAAAACAGCGGGAGACGCAGCATAACACTGCATTTCCCGCTTATTTTTTGTGCCGCTGTCCGGACAGCGCTCATTTTACAGCTCGTCAATACCTACAAAGGTTTTTCCGTCCCGCCAGATCCGCTCCAGGTCATAGAACAGCCGGTCCTCCCGGCAGAATATGTGGACAATCACATCACGGTAATCCATGAGGATCCAGTTGGCGTTCTGATAGCCCTCAATCTGGCGGCATTCGCAGCCGGCTTTCCCCAGAACCTCCTGCACATTGTCGGCCATGGCCTGGACCTGGTTGGGGTTGCTTCCGTCCGCAATGATAAAATAGTCGGCGATGACGGTTACGTCCCGGATGTCAATGATCTTGATATCCGAGCCCTTCTTGTCGCTGAGCGCTTCATAGGCCAGCTTTACCATTTCCTTCGCGTTCATCGGTTTCTCCTTTCTTTAAAAGCGCTGAAAAATATTCATAAGCCTCCCGGGTCATGGGATCCACACTTCCGCCCTTGCGGCCCAGGTAGTCCAGCGTTCCCTTGAGAATGGCATACATGGCTTCATCCAGATTCTCATAGGCCAAGCGGCGGATTTGGGGAAGATTCTCCGCCTTGCAGCGCCGGGGCTCAATATAGTCCGCAATATAGAGAATCTTGTCCAGCATGCCCATGTCCGGCTTTCCCGTGGTGTGGCAGAGAATAGCGTCCAGTATCTCCCGGTCCTGAATGCCGTATTTGTGCTCAGCCAGCCAGGCACCGTACTTGGCGTGGAGCACGGGAAGGGCCTTGTACTCTGCATCTGTCACAGGAATCCCGTGCTTTAAGCATCTCTTTAAAATAATCTCATCAGAAAAGCGCTTCCCACAGTCGTGGAGCAGACCAGCCAGCTCCGCCTTATCCATATCATAGCCATAGCGCATGGCAAGGCTCATGCAGGTGAAAGACACGCTCAGCGTATGCTCGTAGCGCTGGGGCGCCAGCTTGCGCTTGAGTCTGCGGCGCAGCATCATAACCTGTGTGCATTGATTATCCATTACACGCACTCCTCTCTGCCCGGACAGCCGCTCTCCCTGAATAAAGGCCCCGGGCTCTGATATAGTCGGCCACATTTTTCGGCACCCAGGCGTCTATGGAGGCGCCGGAGGCCGCGGCCCTTCGAATCTCCTCGGAGGAGACCGCCATTTCATGAAAATGTATTTTGTGGATCTCTGCCCCATATTTTTGGTTCAGACGAAAAATCTGCTGATCCAGGCTGGGGTGGTCCTGCTCATAGGGCCGAACTGCCACAAGGAGAGCTGCCAGAGCCATAACACGCTCTGGGTGATACCAGTTTTCAATCTCATAAAGGGAATCCGCACCGATAATAAAATAAAACCGATCCTGCGGAAATTTCTCCGTGAGCAGGGACAGCGTGTTGGCCGTGTAAGTATTTCCCTCCCGATGAAGCTCAAAGTCCGAGCAGACAAAGCCGGGAATGCCGCATATAGCCAGCTGAACCATTTCAAGCCGGAGACTGCCCGCGGTCACCGCATGGTCCCTCTTATGAGGCGGATGATTAGAGGGCATAAACCACACAGCATCCAGATGAAACTGCTCATAGGCCTGGCGCCCAAGGGCCAGATGCCCCTTATGAATGGGATCAAAGGTCCCGCCCAAAATTCCGATATTTGCCATGCAGCATCCCTCCCCTCCTGTGGCCTGCTGAGTTTACATAAAATTTTTATGTAAACCAATTGCTCGGACTGTCATTTTCCCGCTTTGCTCTGCGATTCTCTGCTGGATCTAAGGCAGAACGATTTTCCTCCGGCTCTCTTCCTTTGACGGGCGGTAAAGTACAATCTTCCGCCCGATAACCTGAACCACCTCCGCATGGGTGCGCTCACCCAAAACCTCAGCGATGGATCGTCCGTCGTCCAGGCAGCTCTTTAAAACAGAAACCTTGATAAGCTCCCTGGCCTCCAGGGCCTCGTCCACAGCCTGGGTCACCTCAGGCGTCAGGCTGGACTTGCCGATCTGGAATACTGGCTCAAGCTTCATCGCCAGTCCCTTTAAATAAGCCCTCTGCTTGCTGGTCATTCTTTCTCTCCCTTACTTGTAATAATCAAATTCCAGGCCGTACATCCGCACGGTGTCTCCGTCCTGGATTCCTGCCTTTTCCAGATCTCCCAGGATTCCTGTGTCCTTTAAGAACTTCTGGAAGAACTCAAAGCCCTTTTCCGAGTCCAGATTGGTGTAGCCAAGCATTTTCTCGATTCTGGGGCCCTCCACCACAAATGCGCCGTCCTCCGCCTGTGATACAGTGTAGGGAAGGTTCCGGCTGTCTGCGTACTGCACCTCGAATTCCTTTTCAAATATAACAGGAGTCTGGTCCACAGTGCCCAGGAGCTTATAGACATGCCACAAAAGCTCCTTTATTCCCTGGCCGCTGGCTGCGGAGATGGAAAATACCTGGATGCCCTGGGGCTCGAATTCCTCTCTCAGGCGGTCCAGTATCGCCTGCGCCTCCTCAGGATCCCCCACTGCGTCCATCTTGTTGGCCGCAATGACCTGGGGCCGGTCGAGAAGGCCCGGGTTGTAGGCGGCAAGCTCCTGGGTGATGGTGCGGATGTCCTGGGCAGGATCCCGGCCCTCCACGGAGGCCGCGTCAACCACGTGTATCAGAACCTTGGTGCGCTCAATATGGCGCAGGAAGGAATGCCCCAGGCCGATGCCCTGGCTGGCGCCCTCGATGAGGCCAGGAATATCCGCCATGACAAATCCGGCTCCGTCTCCCAGGTCTACCACGCCCAGGTGGGGATTGATGGTGGTGAAATGATAGTTCGCAATCTGAGGGCGGGCATTGCTGACCCGGGAGAGAAGGGTTGATTTGCCCACATTGGGAAATCCAACCAGTCCCACGTCCGCGATGACCTTTAGCTCCAGCTGCACCCACAGCTCGCCCCCGGCCTGTCCCGGCTGGGCATACTTGGGAACCTGCATGGTGGAGGTGGCAAAGTGCATATTGCCCAGTCCGCCCTTGCCGCCCTTTAGAATCACCTCGCGGGTGTTTTCGCCGGACATATCGGCAATTACCTTTCCGGTCTCAAAATCCTTGATCACCGTGCCCTCCGGAACCTTGATCACCAGATCCGCTCCGTCCGCCCCATGGCAGCGGCGCTTGCCTCCGGGCTGTCCGTCCTTTGCCACGTACTTGCGGACATGGCGGAAATCCGACAGAGTATTCTTTCCCTTGTCAACCTGGAAAATAATATCTCCGCCCCTTCCGCCGTCCCCGCCGTCCGGGCCGCCGCTGGGGACATAAAGCTCCCGGCGGAAGGACACGTGGCCGTCCCCTCCTTTGCCGGATTTAATGAAAATTTTTGCGTTATCGGCAAACATACACTGGCCTCCCTAGTGATGGCAGCTGCTGACGTGCGGCCTGGCGTGCCCGGCCTCGCGGGCGGCGCAGCAGGCCAGCGGCTGCTGGTGGTAAAAAAGGCTCCATACACACCGTATGGAGCCCCTGAAACTTACTCGTTGATCGCTCTGGGATATACAGAAACCTGCTTTCTGTCTCTGCCCTTCCTCTCGAACTTCACAACTCCGTCTACCAAAGCAAACAAGGTATCGTCGCCGCCCCTGCCTACGTTGTTGCCGGGATGGATGTGGGTGCCGCGCTGTCTGTACAGGATGTTTCCTGCAAGCACGAACTGTCCGTCCGCTCTCTTGGCTCCCAGTCTCTTGGACTCGGAATCACGGCCGTTCTTTGTAGAACCAACACCCTTTTTATGAGCAAATAACTGAAGGTTCATCGTCAACATGTCTTACACCTCCTCAAAACGGATGATAATATAGGTTTTCCCATAGTCTCTCTCAATATTCTTAAGTCCCAATACAAGAGAGCTTATGAGCAGCTTGGATTCAGGGCTTATCTTCGAGGTGAAATGGAAGGAAAACTGCACGTCCTCCGTCCCCGCCTCCCCCTCAAAGGAGTCTTCCGTAAATGCCTCCACTGAATTGTAGAAATTGATCGCCAGCGCGGATACCGCTGCGCAGATGATGTCCTCCCCTGCGTCGGCCCATCCCGCGTGTCCCTCAATCTCTATCCCGCAGTAGGACGCATTCCCCAAATCATCGGAAGTCTGAAACACTGTGGCCGTAATCATGGCTTACGCGTTGATCTTGTCAATCTTTACCTGGGTATAGAGCTGTCTGTGGCCGTTCTTCTTGTGATAGCCAGTCTTTCTCTTATACTTGTAAACGATCACCTTTCTGCCCTTTCCTTCCTTCTCAACTGTGGCTGTCACAGTCGCGCCGGAAACGGTGGGGCATCCAATCTGCAGCTCGCCGTTGTTCACTGCCAGTACCTGGTCGAATGTTACGGTCTGGCCGGCGTCAACACCCAGCTTCTCAACCTTAATGACATCGCCTTCTTCTACCTTGTACTGCTTTCCGCCTGTTGCAATAATCGCGTACATCAAAGGCACCTCCTATTATCATTACTCGCCAGCTTCGGCGGCCTGTCCAAAAGAACGTCCGGCAGGAACCCTGCGAACGTCCGCGCAAACTGCAAATGGGCAGACTCTTAGAAGCCCCGCTGTGCGGCATACTCAATTATAATAGCATCCGTGGGTGGGACTGTCAACTGTTTTTTGAAAATTATTCACAGCG
The DNA here is from genome assembly GCA_944382045.1 of uncultured Enterocloster sp. Classification (GTDB taxonomy): domain Bacteria; phylum Bacillota; class Clostridia; order Lachnospirales; family Lachnospiraceae; genus Enterocloster. The sequence goes on from CALWMT010000072.1 coordinate 7,618, forward strand.
CCGTTACTACTCAGCCGCCGCGGTCATGTCCCCCAGATTCAGGGACTCCCCATGGTGAACAGGCAGTCCCAGCCGGTAAACTGCTCCGTGAAGAGGCGCGCTCTTATTTTCCACACCTGCAGTCCCACCCATATATTCCATGCCGGCCTTCACGATGGAGAGCCCCAAACCGAATTTTCCATTCTCTCCCTTATAAAACCGGTCAAATATATGGGGGAGCAGCTTACTGGCAATGCCGGGCCCATCGTCCTCTACCCATATCTCCGCCCATTCTCCCTGTTCTCTATCCGCTCTGTCAGCCTCCAGACTGTTTCCAGGACAACCGTGCGCCTGGAATCCCGCAGCTTTTTCCTGAGATGCTTCATCAGCAGCAGGATATTCTCCTCATCATCCGCCAGATAAATCAATTTTGCCATGTCAGCTGCCTCCCAAAAAACGCAGCAGTTTACCCGCTGTCTGAACTTCTACAGAAAAATCATACCTTTTATTCAGAAAAATGTAAATGGCTGCCGCAATTTTGCCACAATCTTCCTCCTTTTTTTGCCAGATGCTTTATTCTATAGGTGCACAGGAGATGTGCAATACAAACCGCGTTAACCGGCTATCACAAATCATTACAAACGGAAAGGATGGATTCAAGTATGAAAAAAGGATTTAACGCATTTTGTCTGGCAGCGGCGCTGAGCGCCTTGCAAATGTCCAGGCAGCCAACGCGCTGTGGCTGCAGATCCAGGAGATGTTGGGAGAATAAACTAGCAAAAGATTAAGTAAAGCCACCTAATCGTCAAATTATCTATACTAATGCTAAGGAAGCCGCCCGGTATTGGGCGGCTTTCCTGTCCTTCGTCCAGCTGACGTCACTGTGGGCTGACAGCAGCTATTTTTTCAATCTCACGCACATCGGTCAGCTCCAGATACTGGCCCTCCTCCACAGTGATGACTGTGGGATCCACAAAACGTCCGTATCCGTCAATGTAATCGTAGTAATAGCGGACGTCATTGTACAGGGCCCAGCTTCCTCCCTCTGAGGTGAGGGCCGTGAGCTGGTAAGTTCCGGGCTCCATGTCCCTTCCTACCTTGTACATGCCGCTCACCCCCGGCAGGATGTCCGCCTCCTCTGCGGCTATGGCCCAGCCGTCCGAGAGGACCAGATACTGGCCGTTATAGAGAGTGATGAGGCCGTGGTGCTGAAAGCGCAGCTCGGCGATGCGGCGCTCGTCCGATTCATCCTTATAGAGAGTAAGGCTGCAGTAGGAATAGGTGCTGTCTGTGGAATCGTCCGAGGTGAAAATGGCGTACTCTCCCGCAGGCATGTCCTGCCCGATTACATAGCTGCCTGCGGCGTAGGTCTGGGCGGGGAATGCAGCTGCCGCTGCTTCCTCCGCTATAGATGTCCCTGTCTCTTCAGCCGCAGACGGGAAAGCCGCTGCGCCTGCCAGGGTGAGACTGAGAGCGGTGGACAGACATTTTCTTTTCCATGCTTTGCAGATGCACTTCAAAAGGGGTTCCTCCTTTTTTCTTTCTCTTAGAAAAAGGATATCCCAAAGCCGCCCGGCCGTCAATGGATGTCACGTTTTTTTCACAATTTGGCTGTTCCGGCATTTAAGATTGAACGAATCTACCGCACCCAAAACGATCCTAGTATCCTACTGCTTCCGCCAGGTACTGGGCGAGAACAGAACCAGAACCGGGAAGAGCTCCAGCCGTCCGGCCAGCATGTCAAAGATAAGCACGGACTTTGACAGGTAGGACAGGACCGAATAATTTGACATGGGGCCAACTGCGGAAAGTCCAGGGCCTACATTGTTAAAATTTGCTGCAACAGCCGAAAACGAAGTCATAAAGTCATAGTTGTCCAAGCTTACAATAAGAATAGACAAGAAGAACAGGAAAAAATACACAATGATATAGGAATTCAATGTCCGCAGGGTTCCCTGAGCCAGCGTCTTTCCCTCATATTTGATGACTTTGACGCTTCGGGGATGGATAACGGTCCCCAGCTCCCGAACAGCCTCCTTAAAAGCAATCATAACCCGTGAGACCTTCATGCCGCCTCCCGTACTGCCGGCGCAGGCGCCTATCATCATGAGGAGCAGCAGAATGTATTTGGAAAATTCCGGCCATTTGTCAAAGTCCACCGTAGCATAGCCCGTGGTTGTTATGATGGAGGCCACCTGAAACAGAACGTGGTGAACAGCCATAAACAGAGAGGAGAAGCTTTCCCGGGCATTTAAGGTGATAAAAAGGACTGCTGCTGCTACGATGATGAAGTATCCCCGCATCTCCTCACAGCGCAGGGCGTCCATAGGTTTTTTTGCCAGAAAAAGATAGTATACGTTAAAGTTCACGCCGAACAGGAGCATAAAAATCGATATTACAGCCTGCTGATATACCGTATAATCCGCCTGTCCGGAATTCAAGCAGGAAAATCCGCCGGTGCCTGCGGTGCCGAAGGCCATGCAGAGCGTGTCAAATAAGGGCAT
>CALWMT010000073.1 GCA_944382045.1 uncultured Enterocloster sp.
TTTCTTTTAAAAAATACAATTTGCGACATTTCCTTACTGGAAATATATCAGCTCCATCACACGCCCTTAGTATAATACACCCGTTGGGAAAATGCTATAAACTTTACCTGTGCATTTTCTTACGAAATTCTTACGGGATTCCTAGTTTTTCCGAAAATTGTACCCGCATCCGTACAATAGCAGAAAGGACAGGCGCGATACCAGGGGATGCCCCGGCTGTGCCTGCCCTTATGCCTATTCATCCAAGGCCTTTGGCCCTGGCCTTTTCAAAAGCCTATAAGGCTTATTTTCCTAAGATCTGGTCGTACGCAGCCTCCATGCCCTTCTCCTGGATCAGGTCATAATATGCCTGCACCATAGGAATCATCTCTGTCAGGTCTGCATGCCAATAATCCTCGCGCTTCATAATCTCCTCCACAGAAGCGTCCTTCATAAACTTCATGATCTCCTCGCCGTCGTTTGCGCTGTCCGTGCGGTAGAAGGCGATGAGAGCAGCCATAGAGCAGGTCAATGCCTTGGGATACTCGCCGAACTTCTCCTTATATTCAAGAATCGTGGGCAGAACGCGGACCTGGAACTTGCTCACAGAGTTCAGGGCTATGCTCAGAATCTGATGCTTGATGAAGGGGTTGGAGAAGCGCTCCATCACGGCGGCGCCAAACTTCCGGTTGTCCTCGGTATCGCCGATGGTGGGGATGATCTCCTCAAAGATGCACTTCTTTAAGAAGGAGGAGACCTTCTCATCCTTCATGCACTCGCCGACAGTGGTCAGGCCGTAAAGATATGCGCCCAGAACCATGGAGGTGTGGCCTCCGTTCAGGATGCGGACCTTTCTCTTCTTATAGGGATGTACGTCATCGGTCCAGACAATATTGTAGCCGGCCTTCTGGAAGGGCAGCTCGTCCTCATGATGGCCGCCGATTACCCACAGATGGAAAATCTCCGCCGTGTCAATCATCTTGTCCTCATAGCCGATCTGCTTGGTCAGCTCCTCCACCTCATCTCTGGGATATCCGGTAACAATCCGGTCTACCAGCGTGCTGCAGAAGTCATTTTCTGTCTCAATCCAATTCTTAAAGCCATCCTCCAGCTTCCAGAGATCCGCGTACTGGAGCACGCACTTCTTCAGATTGTCGCCGTTGTCATCAATCAGCTCGCAGGGCAGAAGAATAAGACCCTTTAAGCCAGCCTGATATCTCTTGTAAAGGAACTGGCAGAGCTTTGCAGGATAGGACTTGGGCGGCATATCCGTAAGCTTCTCTGTTCCCAGATACTCAATACCGGCCTCCGTGGTATTGGAAACAAGAACCCGCAGATCAGGGCTCTCAGCCAGAGCAATGTACTCCTCATACTGTGTATAGGGGTTCAGTGCACGGGAAATGGATGTCACATGGGTATGCTCATTTACCACCTGTCCGTTGTCAATTCCGCGCAGGAACAGGTTGTATTCGCAGTTCTGGTCCGCCAGAACCTGGCACATGCCCTTCTCAATAGGCTGAACTACTACAATCTTGCCATCATACAGGCCCTTCTCGCGAAGCTTGTGGAAGAAATAGTCCACAAATCCGCGCAGAAATCCGCCCTCACCAAACTGAATGACAGTTTCTTTTACATTACTGCTCATGCTTTCTTACCTCCATAAGATAAATTGGATTTACGCATTGTAAGTGCTTACATTGTATATCTGAGAATTACTATACAACATTCTCGCAAAATGCGCAAGAGGTTTTAAGCATATTTTGTAAGCATTTACACGTTCGGCTTTTATCTGTGCAAGCTTGACATCTTTTTGTGTAAACTGCTATACTTCCACATAAATTTATTACCAAGGAGAGCTCTATCATGTCATCTGGATATACGAATCGCTTTGGTGCGTATCTTTTAGAACAGAATCTGTCCCCCAATACCATTCAAAGCTACGACTATTCTGTAAAGCAATTTTATAAGCTTTTTCACCGGCTTACATCGAGCAATCTGCGCGCCTACAAGCTTTACCTGCTGGAGCATCACAAGCCCCAGACTGTCAATCTGCGGATTCAGGCCATCAACACATATCTGAAATATCGGGAATCCGCAATTGCCCCCATTGCCCCTGTGCGCGTTCAGCGCAAAACCTTTCTGGACCGGATTATCAGCCAGGCAGATTATGAGTACCTCATCCGAAGGCTCTATGAGGACGAGAAATTTACTTATTATTATATTGTGCGCCTGATTACCGCCACAGGCGTGCGGGTAAGCGAGCTGATTACCTTTCAGGTGGAGGACGCCGCTGCCGGAGAAAAGGATATTTATTCCAAGGGAAATAAGGTCCGGCGTGTCTATATTCCCACCCGGCTGAGGGATTCCCTTATGGAATGGACCGCGCGGGAAAACCGCCGAAGCGGCACGCTGTTTCTGAACCGCTTCGGTGACCCGCTCACCGCCAGCGGCATCCGAATTCAGCTGAAAACCTTTGCCCAGCGCTATGGCCTCAGCGAGGATGTGATGTACCCCCACTCCTTCCGCCATCGGTTCGCCAAAAATTTTATTGAAAAGTGCGGGGACATCGCCCTTCTCTCGGACCTTCTCGGGCATGACAGCATCGAGACCACCCGCATATATCTGCGCAGAAGCAGTACGGAGCAGGCAGCAATTGTAAATCGAATTGTGAAATGGTAGGCAGCATATGAGTGAAAAACAGGACAAAAGAACCGCCGGCACGGTGAATCCGCCGGAAGACTGGCTTCTCCAATTTGATAATTACTTGGAAAATAAGGGGGTTTCCCCCAGAACCGCAGCGTCCTATCGGGCCGCCGTGCGGCTTTACTATTCATTATATAAGGAGCTGACGCCGGAAAATCTCACTGCATTTAAAAATTATCTGGTCAGCCGCTACAAATCCTCTACGGTGAATCTCCGCCTGCATGGCATCAATCAGTTTATCCGGGCTGTGGAGGGCGCGGAGGAAGGGCTTTCCGGTTATCAGATTCCTTCTATAAAGCAGCAGCAGAAAACATTTTTGGAGCATGTCATATCGCAGAAGGATTATGAGCGGATAAAGCGGGGACTCAAAAAGGATCAATGCATGATGTGGTATTTTGTGGTGCGCTTTTTGTGCGCCACAGGAACCCGAATCAGTGAGCTGCTTCAGATTAAGGCGGAGCACGTGCGGATCGGGTATATGGACCTGTGCTCCAAGGGGGGAAAAATCCGGCGCATTTATTTCCCGGAGCTGCTCTGCCAGGAGGCCCTGGTATGGCTGGAAAAGGAGGGACGGACAAGCGGATTTTTATTCACCAACCGCCAGGGAGAGCCTCTGACTCCGAGGGGCGTCAGCCTGCACCTAAAGGCCGCAGCGCGGAAATATCATGTTCCGGAGGAAACCGTATATCCCCACTCCTTCCGCCACCGGTTCGCCAAAAACTTTCTGGCCCACTTTAACGATATTGCGCTCCTTGCGGATCTCATGGGACACGAGAGCATTGAAACCACCCGGATTTATCTGACAAAATCCTGCGAGGAGCAGAGAGCTCTTATTGACCGGATTGTCACCTGGTAAATTTTGGCAATTGTATCTTACATTTTTTTGTATTTTTTTCGATTTTCTTACTTTTTTGTGAAGAGATTAATTGACTCGATAGATAAATCGTGCTATTATATCTAAAGAATTTACAAAATTTAAGAATTTTATAAGGAGAGATTACGTATGAAGAAGCATTTTAAGACACTCGCTGTTACTGTTGCCGCTGCTGCCTGCATTCTTGGTTCTGCCATGAGCAGCTTCGCAGCTCCCCGTGTTGGCTGGGTTGATGTTAAGAGCAACTGGTATTACTATGATCAGAACAGCAATCCTGTAACCAATCAGTGGGTTGAGTACGACGGAGACCTTTACTGGGTTGATGAGACTGGCAAGATGCTGGTTCAGACATGGGTAAAGGATGGCGACAGCTGGTATTGGGTGAACTCTAAGGGCACCAGACTGGCTGACTGCTGGGTTCCGATCACCAACAATTGGTATTATGTAGGCGAGGATGGCAAGATGCTGGCCAACACCTGGTTCACCAAGGATGGCGATACCTATTACTTCACCGCTGACGGCTCTGCTGCCAAGGGCTGGGTTGAGATCGACGGAACCTGGCATTACTTTGACAGAACCAATGCGGATATGAAGCGCGGCACCACCATCGACGGCTACTACGTTGATGCAGATGGCAATTACGTAGCTTAATTTCTGGCGGCAGGCCAGATAGCATAGAGTCCGGCGGGGACGATGTATTTCAGTCCCCGCCGGATTTTTTATTGCAGTCAAAAAAGACAGCCAGAGAATTTTCTCTGACTGTCTGCTTTGTTGGTCTTCTGATAGGGGAAGCTTATTTCAGGGTAACCTTTGCACCCTCGGCCTCTAACTTGGTCTTGATGTCCTCGGCCTCTTCCTTGGAAGCGCCCTGCTTTACAGCCTTGGGAGCGCCGTCTACCAGGTCCTTTGCCTCCTTCAGGCCAAGGCCGGTAACCTCGCGGACTACCTTGATAACCTTTACCTTGTTGGGGCCAACCTCGGTCAGCTCTACGTCGAACTCGGTCTTCTCCTCAGCGGCAGCTGCGCCAGCACCAGCGGCTGCAACTACTACACCAGCAGCTGCGGATACGCCAAACTCTTCCTCGCAGGCCTTTACTAACTCATTCAGCTCTAATACGGATAATTCCTTGATAGCTTCGATAAACTCAGCGGTTGTTAACTTTGCCATTTTTTATTCCTCCTGTTTGATTTCGATTTTGATTTTGATTTTTTACTTGTATTAGGCGGCGGCCTTAGGCCTTGCCTTCGTTAAGAAACTCATGCCTCGGCAGCGCTGCCGCCGTTCTTCTCTGCAATCTGATTCAGCACGCGGGCCAGGTTTGCAATCGGAGACTGCATGCTGCCAAGCAGTCTGCCCAGAAGCACCTCTCTGGACGGGATGGTTGCGATAACCTGTGTTCCGGCCTGATCATAGTAGGTTCCCTCTACAACGGAAGCCTTTAACTCCAGATTGGGAGCTGTCTTGGCGAACTCAGCCAGAATGCGGGCCGGTGCAGTTGCATCGTCCTTGGACACAGCCAGAGCGGTAGGACCTTCCAGATGGGGATCCAGGGCCGCAAAATCTGTCCCTTCTGCTGCACGGCGGATCAGGGTATTCTTATATACCTTGTAGGACACGCCGGCTTCTCTGAGCTGCTTGCGCAGCTGAGTATCCTGCTCCACGGTGAGACCGCGGTAGTCTACCAGCACAGCTCCGGAAGCGCCGTCAAGCATCGCCTTGATCTCATCTACGATCGGCTGCTTTAATTCAACTTTTGCCATGAATGGTTTACCTCCTTTTAAATTCTTTCCGGCGGCTGTCAGAAAACCTGCCAGCTGCCGCACTGCATTGAAAACCGTCATTTAGGAGGGCACACAAAAAGCCTCACCGCCAAAAGACAGTGAGGCACCAAAATCTCATTGATTTAAAACATCACAAGAGCTTTGTATGTTCCTCGGCAGGCGCTGTCTGCTTACACCTTGCGGTACCTGCTGTCTCAGGGCATTCAATACGCTGACACTATAGCACAGGAGCGCCTTCGTGTCAATCACTTTTTTGTAACAGTCTGAACTGTTACCTTTTTTATCTATCTGCGGCTTACGCCATCAGCTTGGCTACGTTCAGCTTCACGCCGGGGCCCATGGTAGATGCCATGGTAACGCTCTTTAAGTAAGCGCCCTTTACGGTGCTGGGCTTCGCCTTGATGATCGCGTCGATCAGCGTCTGGAAGTTGTCCGCTAACTGCTCCTCTGTGAAAGAAGCTTTTCCTACTGGCACATGGACAATGTTGGTCTTGTCGAGTCTGTACTCGATCTTACCGGCTTTGATATCGTTGATAGCCTTGGTAACATCCATGGTAACAGTTCCGGCCTTGGGGTTGGGCATCAGGCCCTTAGGTCCAAGTACGCGGCCCAGACGGCCAACCACGCCCATCATGTCGGGGGTAGCCACTACCACGTCGAAATCCAGCCAGCCCTCGTTCTGGATCTTCGGGATCAGCTCCTCAGCGCCTACGTAATCAGCGCCTGCTGCCTCAGCCTCGTCAGCCTTGGGTCCCTTGGCGAATACCAGGATACGCACGGTCTTGCCGGTTCCGTGGGGAAGCACAACGGCGCCGCGGATCTGCTGATCTGCATGACGGCCGTCGCAGCCTGTCCGGATGTGAACCTCTACAGTCTCGTCAAATTTAGCAGAAGCAGTCTTCTTAACCAGGGCAATGGCATCTGCCAGGTCGTACTGTACGGAGCGGTCAATGCTCTTTGCCGCCTCTGCATATCTCTTTCCTTTTTTCATCTTAATTAACCTCCTAGTGGTATTGACGGGGATTTCCCTCCCACGTTCTATATACGGATCTCTCTCCCCGGCCTCTGCTCTCAGGCCTGGGATATCTCAAAAGCATTTTCCAAGAAATTACTCTTCAACCGTAACGCCCATGCTGCGCGCCGTGCCGGCGATCATGCTCATGGCCGCCTCAAGGCTGGCTGCGTTTAAGTCGGGCATCTTGGTCTCAGCGATCTTCTGAAGGTCAGCCTTCTTGAGAACGCCTACCTTGGTCTTGTTGGGAACACCAGAACCGCTCTTAAGTCCTACGGCCTTCTTGATCAGAACAGCTGCAGGCGGGGTCTTGGTGATGAAGCTGAAGCTTCTGTCCGCATATACGGTAATGACAACAGGGATAATCATGTCACCCTGGTCAGCGGTTCTTGCATTAAACTCCTTGGTAAACTGTACGATGTTTACACCGTGCTGACCAAGGGCGGGACCTACTGGCGGAGCAGGCGTAGCCTTGCCAGCGGGAATCTGTAATTTGATATAACCTGTTACTTTCTTTGCCATCTTAGGCACCTCCTAAAATTATGTGGTATTGTCGGGAATTTCCCTCCCACCAGCCTCCGGCCTGCGGAAGCTGATCCTCTGCCTTAACGGGCCGCCGGGCCACGGACTCTTCAAAGCCGTATCCCGTCCGAAGGGCTGCATCCTGTCTGCGGACTACATCTTCCGGACTTCGGCGAAGCCCAGTTCTACCGGGGTCTCCCGGCCGAACATCTCAACATTGATCGTGATGGTCTTCTTGCTCTCGTTGATGGCCTTGATAGCCCCAACCGTATCCTTCCATGCACCGGAAATGACCACCACCGTGTCACCGAGATCGAAATCTACTACAAGATTTTCCTTTACAAAACCGAGGCCTGCCATCTCTTCTTCTGTCAGAGGAACTGGTTTTGAGCCCGGGCCGACAAAGCCCGTCACACCCCGGGTGTTGCGGACCACGTACCATGTGTCATCGTTCATGACCATGTTGATGAGCACGTAGCCGGGGAACATCTTCTTGTCCGCCTTCTTCTCCACGCCGTTCTTGAGCTCGACTACAGGAAGCATGGGAACGGACACTTCCAGGATCTGATCCTGGAGATTCCGGTTTTCGATGGTCTTCTCAATATCGACCTTGACCTTGTTTTCATAACCTGAATAGGTATGAACTACATACCAATGTGCTTCTGACATCTAATCACCCTCGCACTCCATTAAAGAATAAAGCTCAGCAGGTATTTCATGACGACATCCAAAAGGGCAATCAGGGCGCCCACAAATATGGACATGGTCACGACGGCAACCGTCTGCTTTGCTACGGTTTTCTTGTCCGCAAAGACGATCTTCTTGTACTCCTTCTTCAGGCCTTTGAAAAAGCTGGGCTTCTTTTCCTTCTTCTTGTCCGCCTTCTTTTTCTCGGGCTTGTCAGCCTTGGCCGCTTTCTCTGTGGTTTCTACAGTGGTTACTGTATTTTCTTCCATAACTTCACGTCCTTTACTGAACAGGATTACTTGGTTTCCTTGTGCATGGTATGGCGCTTGCAGAATCTGCAGTACTTCTTGGTCTCCATACGGTCAGGATGATTCTTCTTCTCTTTTGTCATGTTGTAATTGCGTTGCTTGCATTCCGTACATGCCAGTGTTATCTTTGTGCGCACGACTTCCACCTCCACTTATTATCGTAGTTCGCTTGCCACAGGTCTTATTTTTGAGCATAAAAAAAAAGACCTATACTTCCATTCGCCCGTGTAGTATAGCATATATGCGGGCCCGCGTCAAGAGCTGGACAGGGAAATTTACTGAAAACCCCTCCTACTGTCCGGCTCCGATAAAGATTACGGCAAAATACACCGTCTGTATGCCATTTTTCTTCAAAACACGGGCACAGGCCTCCATGGTGGCACCTGTGGTATAGATGTCATCGATTAAAAGCACGGTTTTCACTTCTTTGGGAAGGGGGCGGGCGGAAAATGCCTGCTCCAGGTTCTTGAAGCGCTCAGACGGAGTCAGAGATTTCTGCGGTGAGGTTTTCCGAGTGCGGGTAAGGATGCCGGCAGAATAGGGAATTCCAAGACTCTCCGAGAGGCGGCGTGCCAGCTCCTCCGCCTGGTTGAAGCCCCGGATCCGGCGGCGGGAGGGATGGACAGGAACCGGGAGAATGATATCCGGGGACAGGCGGAGGATTTTTCGTCCCAGACGCCGGAGCATGGCCTCCGCGTAGAAATCCAGGTATTCCCGGCGGTTTTTGTATTTTATCTGGGCCATGGATCGGCTGGCGGTCTCATTGTAGTTGATGAGGGCCATGCCCTCCTCAAAGGCGTGGCGGCGGCGGGAGCAGTCAAAGCAGTACTCAATGGTCTCGTCCGCCACTTCCTTGCCGCAGCGCCTGCAGCGGGGGCCGCTCACCCAGGAGAGCTTTTTCACGCAGGGAGGGCAGATAAGTCCTCCCCTTGGCATGACAATCTGGCCGCAGACCGGACAGCGGCGGGGAAAGATAAGGCTTAGGGCTTCTTCCTTGAGACTGCGCGGTGCCAGCCATCCCGAATGTCCCTCTTGGGAAATATGAGAATTTTTTTCCATAAGCGGCCTCCTTCCACTCATCCTGCCTCCTGCTGCCCGCAGATCTCCTGAATCCTGCTCTTTAACCCGGAGCAGCGCTCCTGCTCCTGGCAGTTGGCAGCCATAGAATAGAAGATCTCCGGCTGGCCCACCAGACAGACGCAGCTTTTGGCCCGTGTGACCGCGGTGTAGAGAAGGTTCCGGGTCATGAGCATCCGGGGGCCGGGGTACATGGGGACGATCACCGCCGGGTATTCGCTCCCCTGAGATTTGTGGACGGTGATGGCATAGGCCAGCTCCAGCTCCTCCAGCTGCTTGAAGCTGTACTCGATCATCCGCCCTTCGTCGAACTCCACAGTCAGGGTCTCGGCGTACTCATTGATCTCCCGGATAATCCCCATATCTCCGTTGAACACACCGCTTCCCTTGTCCAGAGGAATCCCGTGCCGGTCCCGTATCTCCCAGGTCATCTGGTAGTTATTCTTTATCTGCATGACCTTATCTCCCTCCCGGTAGCGGGAGCCGCCGGCCTCCCGCTCCTTCTTATTGGGGGAAGGAGGGTTCAAGCTGGCCTGAAGGATCTGGTTCAGCCGCTCCACGCCCAGGACACCCTTGCGCATGGGCGTCATAACCTGAATGTCGAAGGGGGAGGCGTGGACATAGCCGGGCAGCTTCTGCTGAATCAGGGTCAGGCAGGTTTCCACTGCCTGGTCAGGGGAGGACTGGCGTATGAACAGGAAATCCTGGCTCCGCTTGGCCAGATCCACGGGCTGGCCCTCATTGATCCTGTGGGCATTTACAACGATGTCGCTCTGGGCGGCCTGGCGGAAAATCCGGGTGAGCTTCACCACATTGAAGCAGCCGGAATCAATGATGTCCCGCAGCACATTTCCCGGCCCCACGCTGGGAAGCTGGTCCACATCCCCCACCAGGATGAGGCGGGTGCCCACCGTCACGGCCCGGAGCAGGGCGTGCATGAGGGAAATGTCCACCATGGACA
>CALWMT010000074.1 GCA_944382045.1 uncultured Enterocloster sp.
ATAAAATCCCTCTGACATAAGGGAGCGCCGTCCATGGGCACCCGCAGGCCCTTGATGTGCCGCAGCCCCTTAGCCTGGCCGGATCCTTCCAGGGCCAAGCCCAGCAGCGCCCGCTCATGGGAGGCGATCCGGCTCATGCCCGCCTCAAAGAGCCTGCGTCGGTCTGTCCCTGCCGGGGCGATCTTTGCGCCCAGCCCCGACACATAATTGACAATCTCCCGGATGGCCGCGTAGTGGCCGGGAGCCGGGCTTCCAAGGCTCCAGTTATCCGCAGGGGTCCCAAATATCCGGTGGTGCGCCAGGGAGGCGGCCCGGCTGGAAATATAAGCCACGCCGAACCCGCGGACGCCGAAGAATTTATAGGGAGCAAAATTCATGGCGTCCACGCCGCAGCCTTCCGGATCAAGGCTTGCGTGGGGCGCGTGCTGCACCGCGTCGCAGATAATGAAAATATCCGGGTTGATTCTCCGCGCCTCCCGGCAGATGGTTTCCAGATCATAGATGTAGCCGGAGATGTTGGAGGCGGCCATGCAGCAGAGAATGGCCGTATCCCTGTCAATGAGCCGGATAACCGCATCCGCGTCCACGCCGCCGCTCTGCTTATTAACACCGGCGACCCGGAGCTCGCAGCCGTGGATCTGGGAATAATAGGTCATGGCGTCATAGACGGAAGGGTGCTCCAGCATTGTGGCCACGATCCTTAATCCCGGCCTGCTCCGCCTCCTCCGGATACCGGGCGGTAGGGGTGGAGTATTCGGAGCAGCCGGCATTGTCAAAAAACAGCCGGCAGCTATATGGATGGTACATACGGTTTATCAAATAATTTATTACTCCCGCAGCCAGGCCAAGGGATATGTGCTGCTTCGGGGTAAGAATGCGTCCGTGTGCGTGTCCATGTCCCTGGAGCACTCAACGGTAGACCTCACTGACATCATGGAAAAGAGGTTGCAGTGGCGCGGGGATATGAAGTAGAATATATTTGATAAAGAGAAATAAAAGTGTTCAGGCCGGCCTTTTAAGGCCGGCCCTGGGCCGCTTATGGAGGACCGCGATGGATCTTTTTATTCTTGTGCTGGAGCTTATCGGAACCGTGGCATTTGCCTCGTCAGGGGCCCTTGCCGCCATGGAAAAGCGAATGGATTTATTTGGCGTAAATATGCTGGGAATTGTGACTGCAGTGGGCGGAGGCATTATGCGGGATGTGATCCTGGGGCTTACGCCGCCCGCCGCCTTTTCCCAGCCGGTTTACGTGCTGACTGCGGCGGTCACATCCACGCTTCTGTTCGGCGTTGTGTATCTGCGTCCTTCCGCTCTGGACAAGGAGCTTCGAAAGGGCCTTTATGACCGTCTGATGTTCTGGTGCGATACTTTGGGCCTGGGAATTTTCACCGTTATGGGGATACGGGCCGCCTACGGCGTGCTGGAGGAGGAAAATGCATTTTTCTTCATCTTCACAGGCGTTCTCACTGGCGTGGGCGGGGGCACCCTCCGGGATGTATTTTCAAGCCGGACGCCGGATATCTTCCGCAAGCACATCTATGCGGTGGCCTCCATAGCCGGAGCAGCTGCCATGATCGGAGCGGTTCGGATTGGCGGCAGCGAGGGATTGGCTATGGCCTGCGGCGTGCTGGTGGTGGTGCTGATCCGGTGGATGGCGGCCCGGTTTCGGTGGAACCTTCCGCGCATCCCGGAGAGGGATGAATCAGCAGGGGATGCGGCGAAGGGGGATGTCCCTTCAGAAAAATAAGCGCCTACTCCAGCACCTTCTCAAAAGCGATTTTACTGCTGGAATCAAAGGTCACAGTGCCGCAGTACACATAGCCCATTTTCTCCAGCACCCGCTGCATGGGCAGATTGTCCTTGTCTGTGTCGGTTTTGATGCTATCGATGCCACGTTCCCTGCAGAGGGACTCGGCGTGGGATAAGCAGAGAGCTCCCAAGCCCCGGCCCTTCAGGCGGTTGTCCACCATGAGGCGGTGAATGGAAGCGCAGGGGAGATTGGTCTTCCAGGCCCCGTCAATATGGCGTTGATATTCCTCCATCTGATAGGCGATATAAAAATAGGCGCAAATCTCCCCGTTTAATGTCAGGACCCAGCCATTGCCATCGGCGATGTCCGCCCGAAGGGTTTCCTCGTTGGGGTATGAGCCCTGCCACTGGTCCACGCCGGAATCCCTGAGAAATGTCCGGGCCTCCTTTAGCAGGCGAACCAGCTGCCCATGATCTCCCTGGGCGGCAGGGCGGAAGCAAAGAGCGGAATCTGCGGCGGATGGACGGGAAACGGTGTTAGAAGCGCCGGACTGCGAACGTGTGTTCATAAATGTATTCTCTCCTTTCTGCAGCGGCTTGTCCTGGCCGCTCTCTTTATGTTATAATAACACAAAACAATTATTCATTCTAATTGAAATATTTTATATAATCATTCAATTATATTGAATAATATAGCCGCAGGCCGGGAAATTGCACACACAGCGCGGCGCTTCCGGGCCATACGGCGAAGAAGGGAATAGGAGACGCAGTAGAATGGAACTTAAATATCTGGAGACATTCCGCACAATTGTGGAAGAAGGGGGATTTTCCAAGGCAGCGAAAAAACTGGGATATACCCAGTCAGCCATAACCTTTCAGGTGGATCAGCTGGAAGCGGAGCTGTCCGTGCGCCTGTTTGACAAGATTGGGCGGAGAATGGTTCTGACAAAAGCCGGGGAGAGCCTGGTCTCCTATGTGGAGGATGCCCTGGAGGCAGTGGACCGGCTTCGCAGTTTCAACACGGATCTGAAAGAATATCGAGAGGATCTCCGCGTAGGGGCCGGTGAGACGCTGCTGTGCTATCGGCTGCCGGGAATGCTCCGGGAATTTCACAGGAAGGCGCCGGAAGCAAGGCTGTTTTTAAAATCCATGAATTGCTATGATATTCGGGATGAGCTGTTTAAGGGAAATCTGGATTTGGGGATTTTTTACGAGGATGTGGGCGGCGTGCGGCCGGGACTCTGCACGCGGACAATGGGGATCTATCCGGTCGTGCTTGCGGCATCTCCGAGGGTGAAGGCCATGTATCCGGATTTCATAACCCCGAACCGGGAGCTGTCCGTGCCCTTTATTATCAATGAGCCGGCCTGCATTTTCCGGCAGATGTTTGAAGCGTATCTGCAGGAAAAATCCATTCGGCTGGACCACACCATCGAACTGTGGAGCATTCATACCATTAAAAATCTTGTGAAAAATGATGTGGGCATCACCTTCCTTCCCCGATTCGCAGTGGCAGAGGAGCTGGAAAGCGGGGAACTTGAGGAGATACCCACGGATATGAAGAAACGGCATATCACGGCCGTATGCGCGTTTCACCAAAATAAATGGGTGAGCCCGGCTATGGAGCTTTTTATGAAGTTACTGTGCTAATACATTATCATATTGACTGGGAGGCCATAAAAATAGACGGTTCTGTGGTGATTCACGGCGCAGAAAACACCTGAATTTTTACGGAACCGTCTTTTTATTGCTTATGGAAAAGCCCATAGGAGCGGACAATGCTTTTGACTGCTAGGACTGCTGCGAAAGATTTTCTTTGTCGTGGTGCTTTCGCTCTGATTTATCTATCACAACGGCTGCGGCCAAATCTCCTACCACGCTCATCCCGCTGGTCCCAGATAACCACAGGGACGATAAACATTTTAATCATGTTCAGCCATATGGTTCCGATAAACTCAATGGATTCTGCCCCCGGCCCCCAAATAGCCCCAACGATGGAGCCGAGTATCATGGCGATAAAAATTTTCCATACCAGATTTAATTTTATTAATGATTTCATAGATCCCTCCGTGTGATTTTGAGAAGCGCGCTTTTCTTTATGGTTATATTTTATATAATTTCTATTTTATTTTCTAATATAAATAATAAAATACACCATATTGATTTTGATAAATAATATGATATATTGGACTGTATAGACAGATAAGAGGCGGTATGCAGAAAATATTTTAGGAGGTGCGGAATGTTCCAGAATATGGATTATATTTATGAGGTATATAAGGAAAAGAGCTTCAGCAGGGCGGCAAAAAATCTGTATTTATCTCAGTCCTCCCTAAGTCTTACGGTTAAGAGTGCGGAAAAGAGAATTGGAATGGAGATTTTTGATCGTTCCCAAAATCCGATACGGCTTACGGAATTCGGAGAACATTATATCCGGGCAGTGGAGGAGATACGGGGAATCGAGAGTCGGCTGGAGAATTACATCTATGACACGAATCATTTGAAGATGGGAAGTATTTCCATAGGCGCAGGAAATTTTTTTGCCACCTATCTGGTGCCTCCTGCAGTGTCAGCTTTTCGGGAGAAGTATCCCAATATTCAAATGAAGCTTATTGAAGGAAGAACTTTGGATTTAGCGGAGGAGCTTAACAAGGGCAATATCGATGCGCTTTTGACAAACGGAAGCCTGGATTCATCAGCCTTTGCCAGCAGAATCCTTTTTAAGGAGCATATGGTTCTGGCGGTTCCCAGGCGCTTTTTTAAGGAGCCTCCCTCGGCGGCCTCTTTGCTTACTGGGGAAATTTTGATGGACGACCGTCTGTTTGAGGAGCGGCCGGGGGCCTGCCTGGATAATTTTCTGGAAGTGCCATTTATCAGCCTCAGGCCTGGGAACGATTCCCGAATTCGATGGGAGCGGCTTTTTGCGTCCGCTCACAAAAAGCCGAAGGTGCTCTTGGAATTGGATCAGTCCTCTACCGCTTTCTCCATGGCAGTCAGCGGAATCGGAGCGTGCATGGTAGGAGATACCATTGCCAAATACCGAGGGATTTCCGACAGCATATGGCTCTATAAGCTGGAAGGGCCGGAGGCAGAACGGAATGTAGTGGTATATACCAAGGAAAAGGAGTATATTTCCCGGGCTATGGAGGAGTTTATCCGCATACTGGCATGTGGTCGGAATGGTATTTATAAAAATAAATAATGCAGATAAAAATATTTATATTTGTAAAAACAAAACCTTCGGCGTATACTGAAGCTATCAAAAGACGCAGGAGGGAAATGCAATGTATCAGAAATTTCACAGAGCTTGCTGGCTTGAGATTGATTTGGGACGGATTAAAAATAATTTCCGGGAGCTCCAGAAAATGGCGGGAGATAGGGTTACTATCATGCCTGCCGTAAAGGCCAACGCCTACGGTCATGGGGTAATTATGGCCTGCAGGGCTTTGGTGAAGCTGGCGCCGATCGGTGTGTTCTGCCTGATGGCCTCTGCGATCGGTTCCTATGGCCTGTCTTTGATTTCTAATATTGCGAAGCTTTTGGGAACCTTTTATGCCGGATGTATCCTTCATATCCTGGTGATTTATCTCCTGCCTGTATGGTGTGTGGCCCGGATTGATCCGCTTTCATTTTTCCAACTTTTTTCTGTTTACCGGCGTACTTACCGGTGTGGGCGGGGGAACACTTAAAGATATATTTTCCAACCGGACTCCAGACATTTTTCGCAAACATATCTATGCTCTGGCCTCCATCGCTGGGGCGGCAGCCATGCTTTTTATACGGCAGATATCGGGACGGGAAGGATTGGCCATGGCCGGCGGATTTTTGGTGGTTCTGCTCATCCGGTGGATGGCCGCGCATTTTCGCTGGAATCTTCCGCGGATTTCCAATTGAGGCGGCTTACGGTTATTCCCCCTTTCGGACAGGTCAATAAAGAAACTCCAGGAAGGTCTTTAAGGCCAGGGCCTGGTTGGCGGGATGGTAGGCAAAGCCGATGGTACGCCGGTGGATGGGAATGTCCAACGGAATTTCGGTGAGAACGCCGCTCTCTAACTCCTTCTGCACAAGCTCCTTGATGACGCAGCCGATGCCGAGACCAATTTTGGCAAATTCGATGAGCAGATCCATGGTGGTCACCTCCAGAATCTGCCGGGGATAGATATTGTTCTGGGCCATGTATTCATCTACATAGCGGCGGGTCATATTGCTGGTGTCAAGGAGCATGATGTTGCCTGTCTCAAACAGGCTAGTGTCCCGTCCCTCCCGCAGGTAGAGATTTTCCAGGTAGGCAGGGGTTGCCACGAAGATATCCTGGATATCCATCACGGGAATAAAGGAGAGCTCCTTTTTTAAAGAGGGCTCGGCCACCAGGCCAAGATCGATTTTCTGCTGCTCCAGACGGGCCAGAGTCTGCGCGGTTGCCTGGCTCTCAATGGTGACCCGCATGTGGGGGTATTGGTCCACAAAGGTCTTTAAATAGGGCAGGAGAATGTATTTGCAGAGGGTGTTGCTGACCCCGATGCGCAGGTGGCCGATGTCAAATTCCTGGATGCGCTTCAGCTCCTGTTCGCCCCGGTCCAGCGCCTCAAATGCCTCCCGCACATGCTCAAAGAGAACCTCGCCCTCGCAGGTGAGCTGGACGCCCCGGGAGCTTCGGGTGAAGAGGGGAAGCCCCAGGCTGTCTTCCAGTTTGCTGATGGATTTGCTGATGGCGGGCTGGCTTATGTAGAGTTCCTTGGCGGCCCGGGAGATATTTCCGGCCTTTGCCACTTCGTAAAAAATTTTATACTGCGACAGATTTTGTTCCATAAGAATCTCCTTAAAAAGATGCCATATAACATTTTTTCATGGATGCCATTCATATTATGTATTTTCATTATAACAGTACCTATGCTAAAATGTAAAGCAGGAAATATAAGGAGGAAGCTTATTATGGGAATGACCATGAGCCAGAAAATTTTGGCAGCTCATGCGGGGCTTGATGAGGTGAAGGCCGGGCAGCTGATCGAGGCGAACCTTGATCTGGTGCTGGGAAATGACATCACTTCGCCGGTTGCGATTAATGAGATGAAAAAGATGGATAAAAAGACGGTGTTTGACAAGGACAAAATCGCCCTTGTGATGGATCATTTTATCCCCAATAAGGATATTAAATCAGCGGAAAACTGCAAGTGCTGCCGGGACTTTGCCTGTTCCCACGAGATCAGCAACTATTTTGATGTGGGCGAGATGGGAATCGAGCATGCCCTTCTTCCGGAGAAAGGCCTGGTGGTGGCCGGGGATGCGGTGATCGGAGCGGATTCCCATACCTGTACCTACGGGGCTTTGGGCGCCTTTTCAACGGGCGTGGGAAGCACGGACATGGCGGCCGGAATGGTGACGGGAAAGGCATGGTTCAAGGTGCCCTCGGCCATCAAGTTTGAGCTGATCGGAAAGCCGAATAAGTGGGTCAGCGGCAAGGACGTGATTTTACATATTATCGGCATGATCGGGGTGGACGGCGCTCTTTATAAGTCCATGGAGTTTGTTGGGGACGGCATTCAGTACCTGTCAATGGACGACCGGTTTACCATCTGCAACATGGCCATTGAGGCCGGCGGAAAGAACGGGATTTTCCCTGTGGACGGGGCGGCCATCCAGTATATGAAGGAGCACTCCAAACGGGAGTTTACCGTGTATGAGGCGGATCCGGATGCGGAGTATGAGGAGACCTATGTGATTGACCTCTCTGAGCTCAAACCCACGGTTTCCTTCCCCCATCTGCCCTCCAATACAAAGACCATTGACCAGGTAGGCGAGGTGAAGATTGACCAGGCGGTGATCGGATCCTGCACCAACGGCCGGATGGACGATATGCGGGCTGCGGCGGAGGTGTTAAAGGGCCGCAAGGTGGCAAAAGGCGTGCGCTGCATTGTGATCCCTGCTACTCAGGCCATCTATCTGCAGGCCATGCGGGAAGGGCTTTTGGAGATTTTCATTGAGGCGGGCGCTGTGGTGAGCACCCCAACCTGCGGACCCTGCCTGGGCGGCTATATGGGTATTCTGGCTGCCGGAGAGCGGTGCATTTCCACCACAAACCGGAACTTTGTGGGCCGTATGGGCCATGTGGATTCCGAGGTGTATCTGGCCAGCCCGGCTGTAGCAGCGGCCAGCGCGGTGGCGGGGAAAATTATCTGCCCCTGCCAGTTGGATTAACGGGAAGGAGAGAGAGCTATGAAAGCATGCGGACATGTTTTTAAATATGGAGACAATGTGGACACGGACGTCATCATCCCTGCCCGGTATCTGAATGCCACCCAGGGAGAGGAACTGGCAAAGCACTGCATGGAGGACATTGATAAGGAATTTGTCCATAAGGTGCAGAAGGGCGATATCATTGTGGCCAACAAGAACTTTGGCTGCGGCTCCTCCAGGGAGCACGCGCCGCTGGCCATCAAGTGCGCGGGTGTAAGCTGTGTGATCGCGGAAACCTTTGCGCGGATCTTCTACCGGAACGCCATCAACATCGGCCTTCCCATCATTGAGTGCCCGGAGGCGGCCAAGGCCATTGAGAACGGGGACGAGGTGGAAGTTGACTTTGACAGCGGCGTGATCACCAACAAGACCAAGGGCGAAACGTACCAGGGGCAGTCCTTCCCGCCCTTTATGCAGAAGATTATCTCTGCGGGGGGATTGGTGAATTATATTAATGGGAAATAAATGATACTTTGTGAGCGGCTGTTCGGGACAGAGGTTCCGGGCAGCCGTTTTTCTGCGGCTGACGCAGCAAAATCAGGCTCTTGTATTTCCTGGCATTCTATGCTATTCTAAGTCCAGGCAAAGTTTCTATTGATGCGGAAGCATTTCTGATTTTCTTTCAATCTGCGCCGTTTGGGCGTTCAGAACGATTCTTTGCTGTGATTCCAATTGTTTTTGATAGTGCTGTCAGTATGCTTTTGTTCGGATTGCAGCAGGGGTGTGCTGTGCAGAATGGGGAGGGTATATGGATAACCGACGGATTCAATGGCATCCGGAAAATCTGTGGACAGCATTAGGGCTGAGGATATCACGCTTTCTATGATAAGAAAAAGCAGGCCGGACAAGCTCTTTCATATTTTCCGGACAATGGGATACAACTTGACAAATCCCTGGCCGGGCATCTATTATGTAAATAAAGAAGGTTTTTTTCCTCTGCAGATCATTGCATCTGGTGAGATGCGGCAGGAAGCGCATGTGTGGCTTTCCTCCCTGCGGAGCGAAAAGCGGTAATGGAGGCCAAAAAAGAAGTTGCAGAAGAAGTAACGAAGGAAGTAACAAGAGAAGTGACACGTGCTAAGGATATACAATCTGCAAGGACGGCATTCGCAGCTAACTTGGATTTTGAACTGGCCAGGAAGCTTGCGCCTACGCTGACGATAGAGGAGCTTCACCAGATACAAAGGGAGGCCGCGGGAAAAGCTTGAAAAATGCGTCTGCCCATTTTACGCAGGGATGATGGAACATGCTTTTATAGTCTGCTGTGCTCTCTGGTGAAAATTTATTGAGGAGGAATGAAAATGGAAAAAGAAATGCAGGAGATACTCGCGAGGGTGGACCACACGCTGCTGCGGCAGACAGCGGCTTGGGAGGAGATTCAGAGAATCTGTGAGGAGGGGATGGAATTTCATACTGCCTCGGTCTGCATCCCGCCCTGCTATGTGGGGGAGGCCAGGGCATTTCTGGGGGATAGGCTCCCTGTCTGCACGGTCATCGGCTTTCCCAATGGGAGCAGCACCATGGCCTCCAAGGTCTTTGAGACAGAGGACGCCGTGCAAAACGGAGCGGCGGAGATCGACATGGTGATCTCTATCGGGCATGTGAAGGCGGGAAATTACGGCTATGTGGAGAAAGAAATTCGGGAGATCAAGCAGGCCTGCCAGGGCCGGATTCTGAAGGTGATTATCGAGACCTGCCTGCTCACGGAGGAGGAAAAAATCCGCATGTGCCAGGTGGTCACGGAGGCTGGTGCGGACTTTATCAAGACCTCCACGGGATTCTCGGCCGGAGGGGCCACTCGGGAGGACATCGCCCTCTTTAAGAAATACGTGGGGCCCCAGGTGCGCATCAAGGCGGCGGGCGGAATCAAGAGCT
>CALWMT010000075.1 GCA_944382045.1 uncultured Enterocloster sp.
GGCCGCTGTCGGGCGGCTGGCCTCTGTGGATGCACTGTCTCCTCCGGAGCCGCCGCTCTCTGCAGCCGCGCTGTCTCCCGTGGGGCCGCTTTCCTCTGCGGATGCGCTGCCTCCTGTGGAGCCGCTGTCCTCTGCAGCCCCGCTGCCTTCCACAGCTCCGCTGCCCCCTGCGGATGCGCTGCCTCCCGCCGGACCGCTTTCTTCCTCGGATGCGCTGCCTTCCCCAGCCTCTCCTTCCTCTGCGGATGCGCTGTCTCCCGTGGTCTCACTGTCTTCTTCCGCTGTGCCGCCTCCCGCAGCTCCGCTGCCCCCTGCGGATGCGCTGCCTCCCGCCGGACCGCTTTCTTCCTCGGATGCGCTGCCTCCTGCAGCCTCTCCTTGCTCTGGGGATGCACTGCCTCCCGTGGATGCGCTGCCCCCCGCAGTCTCACTGTCTTCTTCCGCTGTGCCGCCTCCCGCAGCTCCGCCGCTCTCTGCGGCTGCACCGCCTTCCGGGCTCCCGCTTCCTTCCGCGGCTGCACTATCCCCCGCAGCCGAAGAGCCTGCACCGTTTTCCGGGCCTTCCTGGCCGTCCGTCTGTTCCCCGCTGCTGCTTCCGCCGCTGGTTTCCGCATCCTTCGAGGGCCCTCCGCTGCTTCCCGTGCTTCCCGCCGATCCGCTGCCGCTTCCCCCACCTCCGCCGGTGCCGGCGCTGTCCTTCCCGCTGTCTGCCTTTTCGCTGTCTTCTTTTTCGCTGCTTTCCTTCTCCTCCTCTTCCTTCTCGTCCTCCCGCTCCTCCTCATAATCCATCTCCAAATCCGCCAGCGTCCCCTGAAGGCCCGACAGCCCCGTGAGAATCACCTGCTCATTGGCCTGCAGCTTGGCGTCCAGGGCCAGAAGCGTCTCCATATCCGCCTCCAGCTCCGGCAGTGCCTCGGCCACACCGGAAGCGCCGCTCTTTATACCCCGTAATCGGGTATGAAGCTTGCGGAGGGGCTCCTGCATTTCTCCCAGCGTGGTCACAATATCATTCATGCTGCTGTGGATGACCTCCGCCGCGTCCTTAGCCGTCTCCAGATGCGGAACCATCTTTTCCATCTGGGACGACAATGCCGACAGGGAAGCCAGGGCCTGGTCATTTCCCGCCAGAATGCTGTCCTTGGCCCCGCTCCACTTCTGACGTGCCCGCTCCGCCGCAGCCGCCCCTGACTGGGCCAGCTCCACGCCCTCCCGCATATCCTCCACGGACAGGGCCATCTGCTCCAGGCTGTCATAGAGTTCATCCCCCGCATCCTGCCAGGTATCCTTGGCCTCCTTTAAATCCTTGATGTGCTCCAAATCCTCCAGCGTACCGGGAAACATAGAGAGAATAACGCCCACGGTCTCAAAGCTGTCCGTGCCTATCCGCACCGTGTAATCCCCCTTCTCGCCGGGCAGAGCGGTAAATACCACCGCCGTGGTATCCCCCAGGCTCTGGGTCTGAGCCCCCTCTGCCTCCACGCTGCGGCATTTTGACATATCCACAGGCACCGCTGCGGCCAGGAGCATGTTATTCCGGTCATAGAGGCGCGCCCTGGCATTTGGCTCTGCCTCTATATGAATTTCCACCAGGCCGGACGCGCCGGCCAGCTCATCCGCATTGGCCGGAACACCATTTAATTTATAGGAAATATCAAAGTTCCAGGCAAGCTCCACCTGCTCCGGGTCCATGGCGCATTTATAGTAAAACCGCTCCCCGGCATCCTGGCTCAGATTCCACTTCACCTGGTCACCGGAAATCTCCGGTGCGTCCATGGTTGACATATTTTCCACGTTCAGATACGTCCCGTAATCGGTAAAGGAGCGCAGGCCATTCAGGCTGCAGCCCTTCACCACATTCACTGCCTCCGGCTGGCCGTACCAGTCCAGATTTACATACATCGTCTCATCCGCCGACACGGCTTTTGGCGCGGCCCAGGCTTCAGCAGAGGTCCCGCCTCCTCCCGGAATCATGGCAAGAGCCAACAGAAGCGCGCCGGCCCTCCTGCACCCATACCGCCGCTGTCTTAAATGGCGCATTCCGCAGGAGCGCCCAAGCTTCCCGCCGCGCCGAGCTGCCGTCCTATTTTTTTCCTTCATTCTGCATCTGCCTCCATTTTCTGCGGCTTCTTTAAACGTCTCCGTCTATTTCTCCAGCTCTCAAACCGCTCAAACTCATTGTCCGTCACAATCCTGTCAAAAAGCACCAGCAGGGCCGGCAGCACGGTGAGCACCAGCACCATGCTGTAGAGCCCGCCCCGGCCAATCAGGTGTCCCAAGTCTCCAATGGCCGCTGTGCTGGAAATAAAATGTATGATATACCCGGCCAGCACGATAATCGTGCCCGAAGTAAAAATCGAGGTGCAGGACAGCGACAGCGCCTGTATGCAGGCCTCCCTCTTATCCGGAATTTTTTTACGGCAGGCCGCATAATTGTTGGCCAGGAGGATGGCGTAGTCTACCGTCGCCCCCAGCTGGATGCTGCTCACAATAATATAGCCCATATACACCATGGTATCCCCCGCAAGGTAGGGAACCGCCATGTTCAGGAAAATAGCCGCCTCAATGGGAATAATCACCAGTACGGGCACCACCAGGGAGCGGAAGCTGGCCATCACCACCAGGAATACGCCTAAAAGGGAGAGCATATTTACCCGGGTGTTGTCCTCCGTAATCGTGTCCCGGATGTCCCGGGTGGATGGGGTCTCCCCCACCAGGTAGGAATTTTCCGGATAATAGCCTGTCAAAATCTCCTCCAGCTCCTGTGTGCACGCAAAAGCCTGGCTGCTCTCGGACTTTGTCCGTATGTAAATCAGCATTCTGCACCAATCCCGGGTATGAAGCTCCCCGGTCAGGGACTGGGGCAGAAACTCCTCCGGTATTCCTTCCGGCAGGGTCCCTGCCAGGGAGGTCACGCTCTTTACATAAGGGAGCGCCTCGATGGCCTCCGTCATCTCCCGCTCCCTCACAGAGGAGGTGTTGGGATAGAGCGCCAGGAGCATATTGCTGCGGCCAAAGGTATTTACAATCACCTGGTCGTCCGCATAGACCTTGGTTCCCTCACTGGCCCCCACCGCGCTGTTGCCGTAGAGGTACGTATTCATCCCCTGGGCCACATAGGCCGGCGGCACCAGAAGAAGCATCAGCGCCAGGGAAGCATACCGCGCCTTATAAATCCGGCGGCTGAAACCCTGAAAATCCGGCAGAAAGCGCCGGTGCCTCGTCCGCTCATTCATCGAGGCAAATTTCAAAATCATGGCCGGCATGAAAAATACCACGGTCAGCAGGCTGAATACAATCCCCTTTGCAAGCACCAGTCCCATGTCAAAGCCGATGGTAAACTTCATGGAAACCAACGCCAGAAATCCCACCACAGTAGTCAGGCTGCTGGCAAATATGGAGTTGATGGCGTCGTCCACCGCCCGGACCATGGCCTCCTCCTCACTGAGCCCGCCCTCCCGCTCCCGGGAGAACGCGTCCAAGAGGAAGATGGAGTAGTCCATGGAGGTGGCCAGCTGCAGCACCATAGCCACATTGTCAGTGAGGAAGGACACGGTTCCTATGAAAATATTGGTGCCCCGGTTGAGGAGAATCGCCACTCCCATGACCAGAAGGAATAGAAATGGCTCGGACCAGGCATTAGTGGTTATGCACAGTACCGCGAAAATCATAATCACCGCCACGGTCAGAATCAGGCTCATCTCGCTCTCCACATTCTCCGTCAGAGACTTGGTCTGAACTGCCATTCCCACATAATATCCCTTCTCCCCGGTGATGGCCTGCATCTGCTCAATGGCCTGCGCTGTCTTCGCTGAGGTGTCCCCCTCGTCAAAGGTCACGTCCATCACCGCACAGCCGTCCTTGTAATAGTCCTCTATGGATTCCACGTCGATGAAATCCTCCCCGGCATAAATGTTCACCGTGCTGTCGCACCATAAAATCTGGTCCACCCCGTCCACGGCCTCCAGCCGGTCCTTATACTGCTTGGCTTCATAGAGGCTCACGTCCTTTAGCATGACCCGGGCCGTTCCCGGATATCCAAAGGCCGCCTCCATCTGGTCAAGGCCGATATGGGAGCGGGCTGTATCCGGGAGATATTCCGTCAAATCGTAGTTCACATTGACAAAAAGCATAGCAATCAGGGAAAACAGGCACCCCGCTGCAAACACGCTCTCTATCCACTTTTGCTTCTTTATAATGAAACGGGCCAGACGAAGAGAGGGCTTTTCTCCCCGTCCCCGCAGTTTAACTCCCTGCGTCTTCTGATTTTCCATACTTAATCGTCTTCCCTTTTCCTAAACATGCTGTCCCGGCGGGCATCACCGCAGAAGAATCACCAGAAAGCTGCGCTTCCCCTCTTTTTCTGCCGATGCCATACCCAAATATCGATAATATTCCAGCGTATATTTTCTGTCGTCCTTCTTCTCTCTCTTCCTGTCAAGCCACTCCGCCGCCTTCTCATAGGCCTCCTCCCCGTCCTGGCAGCTTCTGAGATAGAGCTCCAGGCAGGAGGCGCGGCTCCGGTAGGAAATAGATGCCAGATAGTCGGAGAGCTCCCCCTGGCCATATACCTTTCCATCCGCGTACCCATTTTCCATGGCTCCCGAAAGGCGGGCCGCCGCCGCCCGGTTTAAGGCGTCCTCCACAAAAAAACCGGCATACCGGTCATAAGAAGTGCGCGTATCCCCCGCATAGTCCTCCTCCCGGTCCGGATGAAGGTCAAAATATTCCTCCGCCTTCTCCTCGCTGAGGCGGTCAAAAAGTGCCTGCTCCTCCGCCTCAAAGCAGCCCACGGTATAGGGGCCGCCTCCCGTTCCGGGAATCCAGCGGGCCTCCTCAAAGACTCCGTCCTCGGAAAACCGGCAGATGCTGTCCCCCAAAGTCTGCTCCCCTGTGCAGGGCATTCCGTCCGGCCCCAGGCAGTACCAGCTGTCAGCGATTTTCTGCCATCCGCAGGCTGCCGGGACCGTGCTCACAACGGTTTGGGAGGACTCCGCTGCCGCTGGCCCGGCCAAGGCTGTCACCGGCGCCGCAGCTCCCAGGCCAAACGCCAGCGCCCCCGCCGCAAGCTTCACTGTATTTTTCTTCCATCTATCCTTCATTGCACGATTCCTCACTATATTCGTAACTGTTCCGTCCTGAACTGGTGCCATTAATAATTGACAAATGTCCATTTATTAACTATAATAGATTATACGAAAACATTTCAAAAATACAATGATTAATTTCCATCTATTGGTTTATTAATCAACATTTATTTGGTTTTTGCTCATTAGTTTTTCAAAAATTTACGGAGCTGTTCCGAACGGTGCGAAAATCGCGGAAAAGACAGCTGTTCACAGAAGAAGGGGGACATACCATGCGAAAGGAAGGACAAGACCGGCGGGTCCGAAAAACGCGAAAACAGTTAAAGGACTGCCTCATCCAGCTTTTAAAGGAAAAAAAGGTCCAGGACATCACCGTCCGGGAGCTCACGGAGATGGCGGATTTGAACCGTGGAACCTTTTACCTTCATTATAAGGATGTTTTTGATTTATTGGAAAAGACGGAGGCTGAGCTCTTCGAGGAGTTTAACAGCCTGGTCTTAAGCCACGATGCCCAGGACCTAAAGCAGCGCCCCTCCCTAATCTTCCATGAAATCTTTTCCCTGGTCTATGAAAACGCGGACCTTGTGGAAATCCTTATGGGAGAGAACGGGGATTTGAATTTCATCAACCGCCTCAAGCATCTGGTCCGCGAAAAATGCCTGCGGGACTGGATGGAGGTCTTCCGCTCCGGGGACCCTCTGGTCTTTGAGGCGTACTTTTCCTTCATTGTCTCCGGCTGTGTGGGCCTGGTGCAGTACTGGCTCCAGGGCGGCCTTAAGGAGACGCCGGAGCAGATGGCCCTTCTCGCGGAACAGATTATTCTCCAGGGAATCAATGTCCTGGATCGCGAAAAATAGATTGCCAATCCGCCGGCCGGCAGTGTATAATCGTAACACCAGACCGGCGGCCTTGCCGGGCTGGCTATCTCGTCATGTACAAGGAGATTCATTATGTCAGAAGAAAATTTATATCAGATAACCGGCACTGTGCGCATGAAGAAAGGCCAGGGCCGCTCATTAAAATCCGGCGGCGCCTGGATTTATGATAATGAAATAGACGCCGTAACCGACGGCTTTGTGAATGGAGGCCTGGTGCGGGTGGAGGATTTTGACGGCTATCCTCTGGGCTGCGGCTTCATCAACACCCATTCCCACATTCGTGTGCGGATGCTCTCCCGGAGGACGGACCGCATTGACCGGGAGTTTCTGCGGATGCGCCTTCAAAATGCCTGGGATTACCGGAAGGCTGTGGTGGACACCGCGAGCTGCCGCCTTGTCTTCGGCGAGGCGGATTTTCTCCCCGGCATTGTCATCGACAAATTTTCCGATGTGCTGGTGGTGGAGTCCCTGGCCCTGGGCATTGACCGCCTAAAGCCCGTGCTTCTCGCGCTCCTGACGGAGATTCTCGCTCAGGACGGCATTTCCATCCGGGGCATCTACGAGAGAAGCGATGCCAAGGTCCGCCTTCAGGAGGGAATGGAGCGGACCAAGGGCTTTATCGGTCCGGCCTTTGACACCAAAGTAGAGATTGTGGAAAATGGGGTCCGCTACCAGGTAGACGTGGAGGACGGACAGAAAACCGGGTTCTTCCTGGACCAGAAATACAACCGTCTGGCCGTGCAGAACCTCTGCCGCCGCATACAGCCCGAGACCGTGCTCGACTGCTTCACCCACACCGGCTCCTTTGCCCTGAACGCAGGGCTTGCCGGGGCAAAGAGCGTCCTCGGCGTGGATGCCTCTGACCTGGCCATCCGCCAGGCCCGGGAAAACGCTGCCCTAAACGGCCTCTCCTCCACAGTCTCCTTCCAGTGCGCGGATGTCTTTGACCTTCTGCCCGCCCTGGAAAAGGAGGGGAAGCGCTTCGACCTGGTGGTCCTGGACCCGCCGGCCTTCACCAAGTCCCGCAGCTCCATCAAAAACGCGGTAAAGGGCTATCGGGAAATCAATCTCCGGGGCATGAAGCTAGTGAAGGACGGCGGATACCTGGCCACCTGCTCCTGCTCTCATTTTATGGACCCGGAGCTCTTTTCCAAGACCATCCGGGAGGCCGCTGGAAATGTGCATAAGCGGCTGCGCCAGGCAGAATACAAGACCCAGGCGCCGGACCACCCCATTTTGTGGGCGGCAGATGAGTCCTACTATTTGAAGTTCTATATTTTTCAGGTGGTGGAGGAAAAATAAGGTGCTCTAGGCGCGCTCCAGAAGCCAGTCAATCAGATACAGCGACTTAATTCCATCATAAGAATGAATGTAGCTCCTGTCCATGGACAATACAATCTTTTCATAGTTATCGGATATCTGGCGCAGGGGCCGGAGCTCCCGCTCCCGGGTTTCCGGAGACTGCATGCTCTCTGTCACCTGGATATACAGCTTATCGCTGGGCTTCTCGGCCACAAAGTCAACCTCATTTTCTCCGACCTTTCCGATATAGACACGGTAATCCCGTCGGATGAGCTCCAGAAAAACAATGTTTTCAATGATGTGCCCCCGGTCCGCATCGCGGTAGCCGAGCAGCATATTGCGGAAGCCCATATCGATAACATAGTTCTTCCCCAGCGTTTTTAACAGCTGCTTTCCTTTTATATCGTATCTTCCAACAGAACAGATGATAAATGCACTGCGGAGCATGGAGATATATTTGTCTACCGTTTTTCCTGCGACATTTTTCCCCTTCCCAGGCTGCATGCTTCCCTCATTTAACAGCACATTGCCGATGCTGTTGGGGGAGGTAATGCTGCCGATATTGGAGCAAAGGAAGAGCACAATTTTCTGCAGCATTCCCTGATCCGCATGTGCATTCCTCTGGAGAATATCGCGCAGTATGACGGTAGAATAAATTCCTTCCAGTGCCTGAATGCTCCTTGCTTCATTAAACTTATATTCCCTCAAAATGGGCATGCCGCCGAACTGAAGGTATCTTTGAAACTTTTCTTCCGGCGTGACAGAAGGGGCAAACTCATAGAATCGCAGGAATTCCTCAAACGACAGCGGAAGCACACGGATTTCTACATATCTGCCGGAGAGCAGGGTCGAAAATTCGGTAGAAAGCAGATAGGCATTGGAGCCTGTAATATAAATATCCACATCAAAATCAAGCCGGAAGGACTCCACCGCCTTTTCCCAATGCTCCACTGCCTGCAGCTCATCAAATAGCAGATACGTTTTCCCGCGTCTTGGAATGCGCTCACTGACATAATCATAGAAAGCGAGATAGTTCAAAAGATTGCGATAGCGCAGCGATTCCAGATTCATATGAATAATGTTGGCATCGTCCACCCCATCCTCCGTCAGGTATTGGTGGTACAAATCCAGCAGGCATGATTTTCCGCATCTTCGGATTCCTGTGATGATTTTGACCAAATCCACATCCCTGTTTTGAATCAGCTGTTCTAAATATGCGGGACGGTTTACAAGCTCATTCATAGGACACCTCCTGTATTTCTTATCTACCAGTATACCCGAAAGTACAAAAAAAACAATAGTTTTCGACTTGTAAGTCGAAAACTATTGCAGCGTCCCCCATCTATTTACCCCTCCTGGCAATCAGGCGGAACGCGATGACGCAGATGACCACCGACAGCAGGGAGCCTGCGGAGGTAGCCAGGCCCATGGGGAAGAGATTTTCCGGAAAATAGGCGGAGGCCAGGAAGGCGCCGGGAATCCGCACCAGCAGAATGGCGATGCTGTTGTGCAAAAACGACAGTCCGGATTTCCCGCAGGCGCAGAAATATCCGCTGAAGCTGAAATGAATCCCCGCGAACATACAGTCCAGCACATATCCCCGCAGATACTGGCCGCCCAGCCGCACCACCTGGGCGCCGGAGCCCTGGCTGGCATCTGTAAAGAGGGACACCATGGGCTCCGCCAGAAACTGCATGAGCACTGACACGAGCAGGCCGAATCCCGCCGCTATGGCGATGGCATAGCCCAGGGTCCTTTGGGCCCGATCCGGACAGCCCGCCCCAATATTCTGCGCGCCCAGGGCGGACACCGTGGACAGCATAGAGGAGGGCACAAGGAAGAGAAAGCTGATAATTTTTTCCACAATTCCCACCGCAGCCGCGTCATTTAATCCGCGGCGGTTGGCGATAATGGTTATCACAATAAAGGAAATCTGGATAAATCCATCCTGTAGGGCGATGGGCACGCCGATTTTTAAAAGCCTTCCCATCACAGGAGGCAGGGGCTTAAAATCCTGTTTTCTCACAGACAGGCCGCCGCCCCTCTTCAAAATCACCGCCAGGGACACTGCCACGCTGACCGCCTGAGAAAGGGTCGTGCCCAGAGCTGCCCCGGAGGGCCCCATGTGCAGAGCCCCCATAAACAGATAGTCCAGCCCGATATTGGCCGCGCAGGCCACCGCGATAAAATACATGGGGCTTTTGGAATCCCCCATTCCCCGAAAAATAGAGCTGATGATGTTGTAGGCCGTGATAAAGGGAATTCCCATAAAGCAGATGGTCAGATAGTCCAGAGTTCCGGAAACCGCCTGGGCAGGCGTGGACATCACCTTCACAATCTGCCCGGAGGCCGCCAGCAGCACCACCGTGAGCACCAGGGACAGCCCCATAAAAAGGGTTACGGTGTTGCCGATGCAGACTGCCGCCTGCCTGTCCTTCCTTCCGCCCACTGCCTGCCCAATGGACACAGTGGAGCCCATGGCCAGCCCCACGATCATCACGGTCAGCATGTGCATCACCTGGGAGCCGATGGACACCGCCGTTGTGTCCGCCACCCCCTCAAACTGCCCGATGAT
>CALWMT010000076.1 GCA_944382045.1 uncultured Enterocloster sp.
TTCTTTACAGAAAAGCTGGCGAATATTGACCCCACACCCACGGAATTCCAGGATGGAAAGGCGGCTATGTGGATTGCAGGAAATACGGGAGAGATTCCGAAATTTGCAGATTTCCCGGATCTGAATTGGGGCGCAACCTATCTTCCGAGGGTGGGAGATAAGATGGTTTCCAACTGCGGAAGCTGGACTTTGGGCATCTCCAAGGACTGCAAGGATCCGGATGCGGCCTATGTGGCATTGGAATTCATGACGAATTCCGAATCGACGCGTCTCTTTGGCGAGGTGGGCGGCTATCCGCCGGCAAGAAAATCGGCTTATGAGAACAATGAGCAGTGGAATGAGTATCCCTACAATATTGCGAAGGAACAGCTCTTTGAGGCAGCCGTGCCCAGACCTAAGACCCCGGTATACACGGTGCTGACATCAAAATACGGCGAAGCGCTGCTTGACATCTTTACCGGATCAGACCCCAAGGAATCCCTGGATGCAGTGGCTTCCTATGTGGATGAGGAATACGCACGGTTTATTGATTCAATACAATAGGAGATGGAATATGAGGTATACGGTTGATTCATCAGCCAGCACCCAGGTTCATATCACCGGAAAAGGAAGAAATGGGCGGATCGGAAGTATCCGCCTCTTTCAAAATGGGCGGCTGTGCAAGGATATATATTTTAAATTCCCGGGCTATGAAACCATTTTTTTCTCCTGGGAGCCCCAGAGGACCTATGAGCTGGAGATAGAGGATATGGAGATCTCCCTCGCATATCGGTTCTGCCCGGAGCGTGTCCTGGAGGAGGGCGTGGAATTCATGGAATTTGGCCAGGAGGCAGTCTGCTTTAACCGCAGAAATCTGGCAGACGCATTTCATCAGAGGTACCGGAACCAGCATCATTTTTCACCGTATAAGGGGTGGATGAATGACGCAAACGGGCTGTGCTGGTTTGACGGCTATTATCACTTATTTTATCAGTACAACCCCAATGAACAGAAATGGGGAAATATGCATTGGGGACATGCAGTGAGCAGGGATCTGCTGCACTGGACCCATCTTCCCATAGCTGCCTTTCCGCAGATCGAATTGAACGGCTGTGAGGGCTGGCGGGGCGGTGCCTTCTCCGGCAGTGCGGTGGTTCACGAGGGAATGATGCAGCTGTTTTACACCCGGCATTTCGGAAAGACCGATCGAAGCATCCAGAGGCAGTGGCAGGTGACGAAGGAGAGCCGGGACGGAATTACCTTCAGCCATGAGGTCTGCTGTATCTGGAATACGCCGGAGGGAGTGACCTGGCATTTCAGAGATCCCAAGGTGACGAGAATAGGAGACCACTGGCTGATGGTTCTGGGAGGGACCTGCCATGACCGCCCCAGCGTATTCTGCTATCAGTCAGAGGATCTGAAAAGCTGGACGTACAAGGGAATTTTATATCAGGAAAGGAATCCAAAGTACGGAATTGCAGAATGCCCGGATTTCTTCCCGCTGGATGGAAAATACGTGCTGATCGCGGGCTATATCAATGCGGATCCCACAGATGCGGTGCGGGATACCTGCTATTATATTGGGGACTATGCGGATGGAGCTTTTGTTCCGGAAGCCCAGGGAATCCTGGATTATGGAAAGGATTTCTATGGAGTGCAGACCTTTTGCCGCGGGACAAGACGCATCTGCCTTGGGTGGAACTGGTGCGGTGCGGACGTTCACGTGGAAGAGGAGGGCGGTGTAAATGGAAGCCTAAGCCTGCCCAGACAGCTTTCGATTTGCCAGGGAAGATTGATCGGCAGGGTGATTCCGGAGATCGAATGCCTTATGACGGAGAATGCAGAGAATGGACCGTATTATTTGGCGCTGGAGGCAGAGAAGAGAGAGACGGCAGGGGAATTGGAGCTGCTGCTGGCAGACAGTCCCGAGGAGAGCCTTGTGCTGACCGTATGCCGGAACAAGGCATGCCTGCGGCTGGAGGAAAAGGTCCAGGAAAGGAACAAGGGCTTTACCTGTGCGTTTGCTCTGCTTGAGGAGCCCTCCCAGCTGGAAATCTATATGGATCGGGCAATCGTGGAGATTTACATAAACCATGGGGGCCAGGTCTGCACCAAGCGCTTTTACATGGACCAGGCAGCCTTGTCTCCCAAGCTTCTGAAGGGAGAATTTCGGATCAAGGAGCACAAGGGAATGAAGTCTATTTGGGAATCCGGCGGGAAAGGGGGAAGAGATGATGCGCCGTAAAAAACAATACTATGCATATTTCTTTATCCTTCCGGGCTGTGCCATTCTTTTGATGTTTACCATTTTTGCGGCCCTGCTGGCATTTGGGTTCAGCTTTATGGAATTCAATCTGCTCCGCCCCCAGGATGCCTCCTTTATAGGGCTGGAGAATTATATCCGGCTGTTTCAGGATGAAAGCTTTCACAAGGCGCTGAAGAATACCCTGTATTTTACCGTGGTGGTAGTGCCCTACCAGGTAACGCTGGCATTCTGCCTGGCCCTGCTTGTGCGGGAGAATATCAAGGGGATCGGCATCTTCCGGTCCGCATATTTTTCACCGCTGGTGACATCCATGAGCGTAATCGCTATTTTGTGGACCTTCATCTACAATCCCAATCCGACACAGGGCCTTTTAAACGCCATTCTCACGGGGCTTGGCCTTCCCGCCTGTGATTTTCTCCGCAGTGCGGATACGGCGATGAATTCCATTATCTTTATGTCAGGCTGGCACGCGGCAGGGCAGCAGATGATGATCCTTCTGGCAGGCCTTCAGGCGATTCCGGAGGATCTGTACGAGGCCGCGGCGATTGATGGAGCCGGGGCATGGAAACGGTTTATCTATATTACCATACCAGGCATCAAGAATGTGCTGATTTTCGTGGTGATGATGACGACCATTGCCGCCATGAAGCTGTTTACGCAGCCCTATATCATGACAAACGGCGGCCCGAAGGAATCTACAATGACACTTACCTATTACTTATACCGGCAGGGCTTTCAATATCGGAATATGGGATATGCATCCGCGGTCTCCGTGCTGTTTTTCATCCTGGTAGTGGGAATCTCTGTGGGTGTGAAGAAAGTAATGAAGGCCAGATAGGAGGAGAAAGAGGATGAAGCAAAAAAGAAAAACAATCCTGCTCTATGCGGCAAATACCGTGCTGGGGCTCTTGTACATCTCTCCCCTGGTCTGGATGATTGTCTCGGCCTTTAAGCCGGAAAACCGCATTTTTTCCGATATGTCCAAAGGACTTGCGGCATTCTGGCCGGCGGAGGCAACTCTGGAAAATTTTGAGCAGGTGCTGATCCGGAGCGACATGCCGCGCTATGTCATGAACAGTATTTTTTATGTAACGGTTCTGGTGGCGCTGAGCCTGATAGTCAACTCTACATTCGGCTATGCGCTGGCAAAATTTGAATTTAAGGGGAAGAATCTGATTCTCACGGTGGTATTGTCCCTCCTGGTGCTGCCGCTGGAGAGCATACTTTTGTCTCTGTTTTTTATCGTGAATCGTCTGGGATGGGCAGATTCCTATCTGGCGCTGATTATCCCCTTTATGGTGAAATGCTTTGATGTATATTTGTTCCGCCAGTTTTTCCTGGATATTCCGGATGATCTGATCGAGGCGGCGGAAATTGACGGTGCGGGGCCGTTTAAAACATTTGTGCAGGTGGTTGTTCCGATTTCAAAGCCCGTGTTCGCAACTGCGTTCATTTTGGATTACGTTGCGTATTGGTCGGATTTTATGTGGCCCCTGCTGGTGATTACGGACGCCGCCAAGCGGACGGTGCAGCTGGGAATTCAGACATTCTTTACGGAGCCGCCGGTGTACTACGGGCCGATTATGGCAGCCCTTACCATTGTCTCCCTGCCCATGATCGTGCTGTTCCTGTTCCTTCAGAAGTATTATGTGCAGGGAATCTCCACCAGCGGAATCAAGGGATAGCCCGAAATTCCCTCTCCCCGCAGCAGGCCAGCAGCGCCTCCATGGCCGGAGACATCCATTTGTCCCGGCGATGGAGGCGCTGCTCCCATTGCCCTTGCAAAGCTTCTCAGTTCTGCTTTACAGATTAATAATTCTACTATATACTGGATGGTGCGAAAATGCAATCATTACAGAAAGGAATTTTTACTCATGGACGCAGTCAGCCAGGCCGCCGCAGGGGCGGTTCATTTTGTCTATAATCTGCTGTGGGGGGATCTGTTTGCCATCCCTCTGCCAGGGGGGAGCGAGCTGGGAATCTCCCTCCTGGTGCTTATTCTGATTCCCGCAGGTGTTTATTTTACCGTGCGCACGCGCTTTCTTCCCTTCCGTCTGTTCCCGGAGATGGTGCGGGTGACTCTGGAGAACAAGGGCGCATCCACAGACGGGATATCAGGGGTGCAGGCTCTGATCGTGTCTACAGCCACCCGGGTGGGCATGGGAAACCTGGTGGGCGTGGTGGCAGCTATCTCCGCAGGCGGCGCGGGAGCCGTGTTCTGGATGTGGCTGATCGCCCTTCTGGGCTCCTCCACAGCCTATGCAGAGGCCACTCTGGCCCAGCTCTATAAGGAAAAGGATCCGCTCTACGGCGGATACCGGGGCGGTCCGGCCTACTATATCCACAGCTTTTTTAAGAAGCGGGGCAGCAGGAGGAAAAAGCCGATTATCGCTGTGCTCTTTGCCATCTCCGGCCTGCTGTGCTGGTGCGGCATCAGCCAGGTGGTGGGCAATTCCGTGTCCTCAGCCTTTGAAAATGCCTTTCGAATCCCGCCCATTTACACTACCGTGGCGCTGGTGGCCATGGCGGCTGTGATCGTGCTGCGAAAGAATGCCACAGTAAAGGTGCTGGATATTATGGTGCCGATTATGGCGGGCCTGTATTTTGCTATCACTATTTTCATTATTGTGAAAAACGCCGGCCTGCTTCCCTCCGTGTTCCAGCGCATATTCGCCGAGGCCTTCGGCCTGCGCCAGGCAGCCGCCGGGGGAATCGGCGCGGTTATCATGAACGGGGCCAAGCGGGGCCTTTTCTCCAATGAGGCCGGATCGGGCTCCGCGCCCTGCGCCGCTGCAGCCGCGGACATCAGCCACCCGGCCAAGGAAGGCCTTCTCCAGGCGCTGGGCGTATTTATCGATACCCTGGTAATCTGCAGCTGTACGGCCATGATTATGCTTCTGACGCCGGAAAGCCTGACCGCAGGGCTGGAGGGAATGGACCTGCTCCAGACCTCCATGCAGTTCCACCTGGGAGAATTTGGCGTGATTTTCATCGCCGTGATTTTGTGGCTGTTCAGCTTTTCCACCTTCATCGGAATCCTGTTCTACGCCCGCTCCAATATCGCCTACCTCTTTGGCGACAACTGGGCCTCCCAGACCGCATACAAGGTTCTGGACCTGGTGATGCTTTTCATCGGCGGCCTGGCGGCCTACACCGTTGTATGGGATCTGGGAGATATCGGCATCGGACTGATGACAATATTTAATATGATCGTGCTGATTCCCATGGCCTCGGAGGCAGTGGACGCGCTGCGGAAATATGAGAAGGAGGAGATGGGGAGATAGCTCCTTAAGTCTTCGCGGAATACATCTGAACGCAAAAGACGCGGGACAGAGATTTTTTGGTTCTCTGTCCCGCGTCTTTGCTGTAACCGTTCGGACGGCGGACATCTGCCTGCCCCCGCCTCTTATATCGCTTATACCACACTCTTAAGCCCCAATGTCTTCTCAATCAGCAGCATAACCCCCAGAGCATGAGCAGTGTAGCCAGAGCTGCGATGGTGGGGTCAAAGTGGTATTCCACGTAGGCCATCATCTCGATGGGAAGCATGGTCACCCCGGCTCCCGTGAGGAAGGCGGAGAGGGATACGTTGTTGAAGGAATTGATGATGGCCATGATGCAGGCCGACGCAATTCCCGACTTGATGTTGGGGAGCACAATCTTAAAAAATGTGTACATCTGGGTAGCTCCCAGGCTTCTGGCCGCCTCCTCAACCGAGAAATCAAAGTTGCTGAGGCTGGCCGTCACCACCCGCATGATATAGGGGATGGACAAAATGGTGTGGCCCACAAGGAGGCTCGCCACCACGGGAAGATGGTACTGGTTCACCACATAGCGGAGCATAACAAAGCCCAGTACAATAACCGGAATCAGCACCGGGGAGAGGAAGAGGGATTGAATGGCCTCCTTCCCCTTCATGGGGTACCGGTTCAGGGCATAGGCTGCGGGAAGTCCCAGCACAAGGGCAATCAGGGTAGCACCCACTGCAATGAACACGCTCATTCTGGCCGCCGCGATGAAGGAATGGATTTGGAAAATCTGTCCATACCAGCGCAGGGTGAAGCCCTTTCCCGGAAACGTCAGATATGTGGTGTCGCTGAAGGAGGCCGCCGCGATGATGAGCAGGGGCCCTATCAGAAACAGATATACAATGCATGTGACAAATAACAGTGACTTGCTTTTCTTCATAAGCCTGACTCCCATTTCCTCTTATAAGCTCGGACGGCGGACAGACGCCGCGCCGTCCGGACAAACCGGCATTTCCTGCCTGTTACTGAACGGAGAATAACTCGTTCCAGCGATTAACCCAGTCAGCCAGGTTGTCGTTGATAACGGACCAGTCGGGGAAGAGAAGGCTGTTGATGGTCTCCTCGCCGTAGGTGAAGTTCTGAGCCTGCTCCTCGGTGAGCTCTACATCGGTTCTCACAGGGGAATCCACGCCGTCCAGAGCCTCGGCCAGCTGTACCTCGTGGGAGATATAGAAATCAACAAATGCCTCGGCTAACTCCATGTTCTCGCAGCCCTCGATGATGTTGATGGCATTGAAGCCGCTGTAGCTTCCCTCAGCCGGGTCAACCCAAATGTAATCCGGATTGGCCTGCTTTGCCGTCGTGTAGGAGTAGTCCAGAAGAACGGCTGCGCTGATCTCACCCTGGTTCAGCATGGTGATGGTGTCGTTGGCGCTGGTGTAGGTGCGGACAATGTTGGGCTTTAACTCTGCCAGCTTCTCGAAGATGGCGTCGTCATCCTCGCCGGGGGTCAGGTCAAAGGTCTTGGCTGTGGCATAGTAGAACAGGGGGCCGGAGGTAGCGGTGATATCCGGGATGGAAATGCTTCCTGCAAGCTCCGGATTCCACAGGTCTGCCCAGGAGGTCAGCTCGATGGGGCAGAAGGCGCTGTCATACACAATGCCCAGACGGTTGAAGGTGTAAGCCGGGCCGTACTGCTCGCCGAAGGGAGCCTTGGCACAGTCATACAGGGCATCCAGGTTGGTCAGCTTGGAGCTGTCAATCTCAGCGATCAGGCCCTCGTTGATCAGGTCTGTGATAAAGGAATCGCCGATGATGACAATATCGTAGGCGGAGGGGTTCTCCTTAATCTTAGTCACGCGCTCTGCGTTCTTGCCGCCCTCTACAATGAGCTCGCAGCCGGTCTGCTCCATAAAGGGGTCGTACACGTTCTTCTGAAGAAGCTCTGCGTTGAAGGCGAAGGTGGAAACCGTCAGGCTCTGGCCGGCAAAGGGCTTGTCACCTGTCTCGGCAGCAGCCTCGCCTGCATCCTCAGCCTCGGAAGCCTCCTCAGCGGCCTCTGTCTCCTCAGCAGCCTCTGTCTCGGCTGCGGCAGCAGTGGTCTCAGCAGCCGCCGTGGTCTCCTCAGCGGAAGAGCCGCAGCCAGCCAGCATTCCGGCAGCCATGGCGGCGGCCAGGGTAAGGGTTAATACTTTCTTTTTCATAATGTTCCTCCTAAATTAAATAAGAATAATTTTATTGGGCGCCAGGGAGAGGGTAACCCGCTCGCCAGCGCGGTAGGTACGCTCCTGGTCGGTGCTGACCACCATTTCGCCAAGAGCGGTGCTCACATTGTACTGATAGCGCTTCCCTAGGAAGGTAGCCACCATCACATCCCCCTCCAAGGGATTGGGAAGGGAGGTGCCGGCAGGAGCGATGGTGATGTCCTCCGGCCGGATGCATGCCCGCCTTGCATCTGCCTTGGCGGGGCCGTCCACCGTAAACAGGGAGCCGTCCTGGCCGCGGTAGCCGCCATCGGACGGAGCTAGGTCGATAAAATTCTCAAAGCCCACGAAGCGGGCGATAAACTCTGTCTCCGGGTGATTGTAGATGCGGTCCGGAGTGTCCAGCTGCTCAATTACGCCCTGGTTCATGATGGCCACCTTGTCGGAGATGGCAAAGCACTCCTCCTGGTCGTGGGTCACGTAGATGGCCGTGATGCCGAACTGCTGCTGGAGCTTGCGGATTTCCACGCGCATCTTGACGCGGAGCTTGGCATCCAGGTTGGAGAGGGGCTCGTCCATGAGAAGAAGGTCGGGCTTTATCACCAGGGCCCGTGCCAGGGCCACCCTCTGGCGCTGGCCGCCGGAGAGCTCCTTGGGATAGCGCGTCTCATAGCCCTTAAGGTCAACCAGCTCCAGGGCCTCCATCACCTGGTCCTTCATCTTGGAGGAATCCAGCTTGCGCATCTTCAGGCCGAAGGCCACATTGTCATAGATGCTCATGTGGGGAAAGAGGGCGTAGCTCTGGAACACAAAGCCGAAATTGCGCTTGTGCAGGGGCATGTGGGTGTAGTCCTTTCCGTTGAAGAGGAATTTTCCCTCCATGGGGGAGGAAAACCCGGCAATCAGGCGGAGGGTTGTGGTCTTGCCGCATCCGCTGGAGCCCAGCAGGGAAAGAAGCTCTCCCTTTTCCACCTGGAGATTCAGATTTTTTAATATAATATTCTTGTCATACCCTGCTGTAATGTTGGTAAGCTCTAACAGTGCCATAACAAACTCCTTTTCTTTCAGTGAAATATCCTGCCGCCGGGCGGATGGCCTTTCAGCAAATGCGCCGCCGGCACGGGAGGCTTAAATCGTAGGATTCAGCCGGCGGCTGATGCCGTTGATGCCGGAAGAAACGCAGATAGTAACCACAATCATAACCACGGCCACGATGGATGCCTGGGTCCAGTCGCCTAAGGACATAGCATACTGATAAATCATGGTGGCCAGCACCCGGGTGTCCGTGCCGCCCAGAAGCTGGGGGGTGGTGTAGGCTGTAAGGCAGCCGGTAAATACAAGCACACAGCCGGTTACCAGGCCGGGAATGCTTAAGGGAAGCACCACATGGCGGAAGGTTCCCATCCGGGTAGCGCCCAGGCTTCCCGCCGCCAGATTCAGGTCCTCGGGGATGTGCTCCATCACGCCGATGAGGGACAGAATCATAAGAGGCATGAACAGCTGGATGAAGCCGATGGTCATGGAAACCTCATTGTACAGGATGCTCACCGGGCGGTCAAAGAGCCCGATGGATACCAGGAAGGAGTTGACAATTCCCTTTTTGCCCAGCAGGACAATCCAGCTGAAGGAGCGGATAACCGGGCTGGTAAACATGGGGAATACGGCCAGCGCCATGAGCACTCCCTTATTCTTCGCGTATTTTGCAATGTAGTAGGCCGTGGGGAATCCTAAAACCGCGCAGATAGCCGTGCTGATGAGGCTCAGCTTCACGCTGCGAAAGAATACCTGCTTAAAATACGTGCTGGCGAACATCTCAAAGTAGCCGCTTAAGGTAAAGCTGCCGCCCTCATTAAAAAATGTCCGGAAAATAAGCAAAAACAGGGGAACCAGCATGAAGAAGACTACAAAGAGACAGCCTGGGAGAACCATGAGCCATCCGATTTTCAATGCATTTTTTTTCACTGGCCCGACTCCTTTCTTCTGTAATGGATAACTTATTAAGAA
>CALWMT010000077.1 GCA_944382045.1 uncultured Enterocloster sp.
ATTGCAAGAACAGCTGAGGGAAAAGAAGAGAGAATCGATCTGCCCGTGTCAAATGTGCTGAAATTCTGGCTGGAGGGGGATTCCTCTGTAGTCGTGAGGCCCTCCGGGACGGAGCCCAAGCTGAAGATCTACCTTTCCGTCAGCGCCGCTGCCAGAGAGCAGGCGGAGGCGCGGGAGAGGGAGATCCGGCAGGCAATATTTTCAAATGCACGCTAACAGCAAAAATAAAATCGCGCAGAGGGGCAGAGGGGAAAGGCAGCGCCTCGTATGCCGCTGCAGCTCCTCCCTGTATTGAATAGCGGTTAGCAGATATAAAATACAATTCCAGCAGGAAGCATTGGTCAGCCCGCGCCGGCAAAAATATAGGGATTGACTGATCAGCTCCTTCTGCTGCTCCAAATAGTACTGCTTTATTAGGTGCCATTTGTAAAAATATATGGTCAGCCAGGAAACAAAGACAGCAAGGAGGATGAGTGCCAGCAGCGCATACACAGGGCCGGGAAGTGCTGCCTGGCGAAGCTCCC
Organism: uncultured Enterocloster sp.; assembly: GCA_944382045.1. GTDB lineage: Bacteria > Bacillota > Clostridia > Lachnospirales > Lachnospiraceae > Enterocloster. The sequence goes on from CALWMT010000077.1 coordinate 525, forward strand.
AGAGATCTGTGAGCAGTGGGATGATTTCCATGGGGGAGTGAGCAAAGAGCGCTGGAAGGGTTAACATAATCGTGAGATTCTCCTTTCGCAGGATGCAGAAGGAGACGCCAATCAATCCATATTCATTGAAAATGAGTTGCAATGAATATGGATTCATGCTACAATAAGCTTGAAAGACGTGGGCATCTCTGCCTGCATATTTTTTCCGCCGCCGGAGCTGCAACTCTGGCGGTTTTTATTATATTGGTTATTTTTTGTATTTTGCTTCAATGCTGCGCATGGATTCCATGACCGCCTTGATTTCACCGATTAGCTCGAAGGTCCGATTATCGACATCCAAAACGCGGATATCGGTCAGACTGGATAAAAGCGCTTCTCTGCTGCTTCTCAGGCAGTCCAATAGGCGGCTGTCGATCAGTTTTGGGGGAAGGGATGGAGGAGCAGCCTGGTATGCGGGAGTATCTTCGGCAGCCATAGCGGAAGATGCACCAGCGGGAAGCTGATAGACCCCATTCCCCATACTGATAAGTGCTCCCGACTGTGCCTGGCGGTAGATAATGCCGGCTAATTGTCCGTGGCTGACCCGTTTGCCTTCAAGTGCGAGCGCCTCCCGGATCTCAGAAACCTTGTGCGGCTTTCGATCAGCAAAAAAGCTTTGCAGATAGTCATGCAGCTGTTTGCTGCTGAGAGTGATGGTTTCGGCCATTTCAATACCTCCTGAGAACATTATAGAACAAATATCGGGGGGAGTCAATCGGAAACGAACTTTTTCGAACTGTTTTAATTTAATTATAATCGAGCGAACTTTTTCGAAGAGGAGAACTGGGAAGAGAATGCAGGGATGGGAGGCGGCAGCGGTGAGCAGGCAGCAGAAAAGACTCCTTGGCCGGGAGCCTCCTCTGCTTAGTAAGATTTGAGCGGGGGATCTCACATATCGAATAACACCCGCCTAAGAATAAATATTATACCCTCTCTCCGGCACAGCCGTATCCCACTGGGTATCCCAGGCGCCGGCACCGTTGATCCAGTAATACATCTCACCGGTGAGGGATTTTACATAACAGTTGGAAACCATATAGCCGTCGTAGTTGAAGTAGTACCACACATCCCCGATCTGCCGCCAGGTGCTGGTGGGATAGGCGCCGTTGGCATATACGTAGCGCCAGCGGGAGCCGAGCTTCTGCCAGGATCCGCCCTCGATGGTCCAGGCCTCCTCTATAGAAATGCTGTTTGGCTCAGAGGAAGCAGACCAGCTGCTGTGCTGGGTGCTGTAATCCCCGATGGCTCGGACATTGAAGGTGTAATCCCCGGCAAGATTCAGGTAAGAGCTAAAATCATAGGAGTTATCTGCTGCGGATACGGTGGCAATCAGCCGATTGTCCCGATAGAGACGCACCTCATAGCCGCTTGTGCCGCCTACTGCATCCCATACGGCACTGTCTCCGCTCCAGCTGACGGAGGTGGTGCCGGGAAGGCTTCCGTCCAGGCGGGAGAGGGCGGCTCTAAGGATCATAACGCTTCCGTCCGAATCGATCTCAGAGGAGCGGTATTGGGCATTGCACCCGGAAAGAGAGATGCTGTTTTTGCTGGAGGAGGAGAAATAATAGCCATCCTCAGCGGAAAGCTCTACCTCCACGATGGGCTGTTCGCCAAAGGTCCAGGCATCGTCCCGCTTTACATATTCCGCACCCTCCACGACGAACTGGCGGCTGCTGGAGGCAGCATAAATCTCACCAACCTGTTCCCCGCCCCGGGGAGCTGTATCCCAGGAAAAGGTCAGGGAAACGGACGTGACAGGCGTTCCCTCCTGGCCGAAGGCCTGGAAGGCCATGCCAACCGCCATGGCAGCGGCCAATGTCAAAAGCTTCATAGATCTCTTCATAGCACACACCCCTTTTAGTAGTAGATCTTATACTTGCTTCGGTTGGGCTCTGCTGTGTCCTTCTTGGCATCCCACGTACCGTCCGCATCGATCCAGCAGTACAGTCCCTCGCCGGGAGATTTGACATAGCATTTGCTCACCATATAACCATCGGAATCAAAATAATACCAATTGTCCTTGATGTACCGCCAGCTGCTGGTGGGGTAGGCGCCGTTCTTATAGACGAAGCGGCGTCCGCCAGCTGCCTTTGTCCAGGTCCCTGCGTCGCTGAAGCAGGCCTCCTCCTCTGTCATCGTGTAGGAATCCTCTCCCAGCACCCAGGGACCAGCCTGTGTGCGGTAATAGCCGATGGGCTGTACCTGGAAGGAGTAGATGCCTGCATTGTTAATATAAGAAGAAAAGTCGTAGAAGATAGCGGTAGTGGAGACCGAAGCGATCAGCACGTCATCCCGGTAGAGCTTGACATTGTATCCGCGGCAGCCGCCCACCTCGTCCCAGGAGGCGGAGGTTCCGATCCAGCTGGCGGCGGTAGTCGCAGGAAGGTTTCCGTCAATCTTGTTGAGATACACCTCAAGCGTCAGATAGGTTTTGTCTGCATCGATGTCCATGCTCTTGTACTTGGCGCTGCATCCGGATATATGGAAATCCCCCCTCTTTAGGTCGGAAAAATAATATCCGCTTTTGGCGGAAAGAGCAACCTCCACCACCGGGCGCTCGCCAAAAATCCAGGTATCATCGCGCTTCACATACTCGGTTCCCTCAACGGTATACTGCCGGTCTGAGCTGGCGGCATATACATGGCCTACCAGGTCACCGCCCTTGGGAGCCTTATCCCAGGAAAACTCCAGTGTGATATAGGTAATTGCCTGATCCTCTTCCTCCTCCGCTGCCCAGGCGGAAAAACAAATGACACATGAAAATAAAAGCACTGTCAGAAGCAGTGTCCATCCCCGCTTTATCATAATGCAGTCCCCCTTTCACAATATGAAATGGTAAAGAATGCAATGCATTTTGCATGTACAGATATACTTCCTCTATGATAATTATATCAGAAGCGGAGGGCATCCACAATGAAGAGAAAGATTAAAAAAGTATTAAGAATTTTTTAAGTTACAGTTTAGATGAAGAAATCCTTTTTCCGTGCTATACTGGATATGCCATATTAAGAAAAGGTGGTTATGCAATGAGAAAAAGACGGAGAAGACATATTTTCCCAGGAAAAACAAGCGCCGGCCTGCTGCTTTTGGCGGCGGCTCTTCTGATGTCTCCGATGACAGCCTGGGCGGGGCAGGAAGCCTGGGAGCAGCGGGTGGAGATCACCGCCCACCGCGGAAATTCCTCCCAGGCGCCGGAGAATACGCTGGCAGCCTTTGAGAGCGCGATCGAAGCAGGGACAGACTGGATTGAGACGGATGTGACGCAGTCGAAGGATGGAGTCCTGGTGCTGTTCCACGATGAGGATATGGAGCGCCTCACGGGAAGGCAGGGAAAGATATGGGATTTTACATTTGAGGAATTAAAGGGAATCCGTCCCGAGCCCTTTATGGGCCCTTCCTTCAGGGACGCGGGGATCCCCTCTCTGAGTGAGGCGCTGGACCTGTGCCGGGGAAGGGCCAAGATGGATCTGGAGATTAAGGTCAACGGCAGTCAGACCGCGGATTACGTGGACCGGGTGGTAGCGATGATCCGGGAAAAGGGGATGGAGGATCAGTGCATGGTGACCTCCTTCCAGTACAGCGTGCTGGAGAGGACGAAGGCGCTGGCTCCCGGCCTGAAAACGGGCTTTATAACCAGTACAGCGCTCACACCCGGCCAGTCTCTGGCGGCAGCGGACTATGTGATGCTCCATGTGAATCTGACGGATCCCCAGACGGTATCCCAGCTTCAGGCGCAGGGCAAGCGGGTCGGCGCCTGGACGGTCAATGATTACGCCTCACTGGAAAAATGCCGTCAGTCCGGCGTGGACAATGTGATTACGGACCGGCCGGGAACGATTTTTTGAGAAAAGGCCCCCTGTACTTATGCCTCATAGATTCCGCGAATGATCTCCACGGTCCGTTCCATGCCCAGACGGCTTACATTGAGGAGCATCTGGTGGGATTCGATGCTTCCCCAGCGGCCCTGGGTGTATTTTTCATAGTAGGTCTTTCTGCGGCGGTCCGTGGCCTTGATGGCGGCTGCCGCATCCTTTTCAGAAAATCTGTAGCGCTCCACGATGCGCTGGACGCGGTCCTCCATGGAGGCGCAGAGGAACACATCCACCAGATTGGGCCAGGCGCGCAGCACGTAATTGCCGCACCGCCCAACAATGATGCAGGGACCCTTTGCGGCGAGCGCCTCGATGATGATGGTCTGGGTTACATAGGTGCTGTCGCCCAAGGACAGGCCGTAGCCCGTCACCGGGTTGGGCTCCCGCGGGATTGTATAGTGGCTCAGAAAATTGTCCAGGGCGGCCTCGTCCACCTTTTCTACATTCAAAGGGGACTGGCCCATCTTTTCAGCGGCCATCTCCACCAGGTTCCTGTCGTAGAGAGGGATTCCCAGCTGTTCGGACAGCCGGGCCGCGATCTCGTGTCCTCCGCTTCCAAATTGGCGGGCAATGGTTATGATCTTGTGATTCATGTGCTGTCTCCTCCTTTGTTCTGATAATTGCAGCGGTTTTGCTGCTCTATCTCCATTATACAGCACAATGGCCGCAAGTCAAACATTACCATTTCCCAATAGGCCGTCTGCCTCCGAGGGCTCCTGGGAGGCTGCCGCCTGTGTCTGGGAGATCCCCTCCTGCTTTGCGGCATCGGCATCCCCGCGCCTTTCCCGCAAAAGCTGCCAGATGGTATCATGCATCCAGCGGACGGTGTCGTTCAGCACCTTATTCTCCGCGGACAGATTCAGGATGATGGTGTTCATCTCCGCGATAATCCGGCGGCTGTCATACTTTCGATGGGGTGCGGTCAGGCGCTCCATCAGAGAAGGATTGGCAGCGAGAATGGCCTGAGCCAGGTAATCGTCCCGCTCCCGGCAGGACATATGCATAAATTCCGTGTAATGCATCTTCACCATGGACATGACCTCCGGAACCTGGCATCTGGGACACTGGGGATGGCGGGAAGTCTGATAATAGGCATAATAGCCGCACCGCGGGCAATAAAAAGCAGCAAGTTCTCTCATACGAGCCTCCCATAGAATATTTTTCAGCAGCGGTTCAAGCTGCTGTCATTTATAATAAATAGCGCGCGAAGTTTCCATTTATACCCAATATTTTTCAAAAAAATGGAAAAACGGCAAAATATACAAAAAAGCGGCAGACAATTTAGCAGTTCTGCCGCCTTTTCGTGCGGGCCTCAGGGCGCGGAGGGAAACGCTTCCCCCGCTCCGAAGGGCCGTATTGAACGGATAAATAATTGCTTGGGAATGTCTGCTCAGGACAGGGCCGGAGGCAATGCTGCAGGCTTACTCTGCCTCATTCTCCGCGCAGACCAGGCCGTCGGTATCCACGGTCCAGATGATCTCGTTGCTGTCCTTGAAATCCTTATAGCCGCTGCCGAGCTCTGGGCATGCCTTGGACTTGGAGGAGGAGCTGGCGGTCTGTACAGCGCCGCTGGCGTTCACAAGATACCGCTTTCCCTCAAACTCCACAGGCTCATAGCGCATGTCTGCGTCTGCATCCTGGCGGAGGCCATTGTTATAGAGCACGCCGTCCTTGATGCCGTGGCAGCCCTGCCCCCTCTTGGAGCCGCTGGTGTTGAAGAACCAGTTCTGGGTCTCGCCCAGCTCCTCGTCATAGATCACCTGCTTGCCGGTCTTCATGACGCCGTCCTCCCCGAAGTAGAAGTTGGCGGTCTCATTTTCGCCTGTGTTCACCTGCTGAAGGCCGGTCTGCATCTCGCCCCGCTCGTTGAAGGCGTACTTCTTGGAGTCAATGGTGAAGAGCTCCAGGCCCTGGGAGGCGTAGTGCGGTGCTCCCTTCTTGAAATAGAACTTGAAGGTCTCGCCCTCCTCGCTGATGCCCTCCACGCCCTCGATGGTTCTCCAGCCCTCGGCGCGCTTTCCGGACTCATCGTAGTACTGATAGGAGGCAATGGCGGGCAGAGCAGCCCTTGCCGCGGTGCTTCCGGAAGCAGCCTCCTCGGAAGCAGTGCCTTCAGAGACAGTGCCCTCAGAAGCAGCCTCTGCGGAGACAGTCTCCTCGGGAAGCTTGAACCAGCCGGTCTGCATCCGGCCATCCACAAAGGTGTAGTAATCGCCCTGGATCTTGCGGTCTACCTCATTTTCCACCCGCTTGCCGCTGTTGTCGAAATAGTACCAGGATTCCAGAACCTCCGGGTCATCCGTCTCCTCCTCGAGGAGCACCCAGCCGGTCCGGCGGCTTCCATCCTCGCCCAGGTAATAATTATATCCGTCTATGGTTACGGAGCCGGTCTCCATGACGCTGTCCTCGTTGAAGTAGTACCAGCTGCCGTTGATGGAGGCCCAGGTGGAGGTCAGCGCCTTGCCGTCCCTTCCATAATAATAGTACAGGAACTCCTGCTCATCCTCCTCGTACCAGTAATCCTCATTCTCCACGGAAACCCACTGCATGGTGACGCGCTTTCCGTCTTCTCCTACGTAATACTCATCAATCTGCATGCTGGAGGCCCGAACGCCGTCGGAATCCAGGTAATACCAGTCATTGCCGGACTTCTTCCAGGTGTCCCGGAGGGGTTCGCCGTAGGAATCGTAGTAATACCAATTTCCGTTTTCCTCCGTCCAGCCGGATGCCTTCGCGTAGATGGTGGCGGTGCCGGAAAGGAAGGAAGGGGTTACTGCAGCCATGAACATTGCAGTGGATAATACAGCCAGGATCTTAGTGTTCTTCTTCATAAATGAAATCTCTCCTTTTTGAAAATAGGCGGCAGCGGCTGTATGCCGCGGCCATGTTGTTTTGCTGTGGCCGAAAATCCGTCGTTGCATTACGTGGCTTATTATAGCGGAGCTGTTTTGAAAAAACTAGTGAAGACTGCTGGCAGTGCTGGAAGGCGCTGGCCCCGGAAGGGGGACCCCTAAGAAAATTTGGTATGATTTTCCCGGTTTTTATGGTATACTCACCCTATCAGTATAGAAGAGGGGAGAATGGGCTTATGCGAGTGAAAGTATCGAATTATATATCCCAGTGGCTGGTGGACGCAGGAATCTGCCAGGCCTTTCTGGTGACCGGCGGAGGCGCCATGCACCTGGACGATGCCCTGGGGCATCAGCCGGGGCTGGCCTGTATCTATAACCACCACGAGCAGGCCTGTGCCATCGCGGCGGAGAGCTACGCCAGGATTCACAACCGGATTGCAGCGCTCTGCGTGACCACAGGCCCTGGGGGAACCAACGCCATCACCGGTGTTCTGGGAGGCTGGCTGGACTCTATCCCCATGCTTGTCCTGTCCGGCCAGGTCCGCTATGACACCACGGCCCGCTGGTCCGGCGTGGGAATCCGGGCCATGGGGGATCAGGAATTTGATATCTGCCAGGCCATTTCCTGTATGACGAAATACGCGGAGATGGTGATCGATCCCCTCCGCATCCGTTACTGCCTGGAGAAGGCCCTGTATCTAGCCTATTCCGGAAGGCCGGGCCCCTGCTGGCTGGACATTCCCCTGGATGTCCAGGGGGCCTTTGTGGAGACCGAGGAGCTGGAGGGCTTTGACCCGGAGGCCTTTGAGCGAAGCGAGGAGCGGCAGAAGCTGCCGGCCAAGGTGAGCCGGGAGACTGCCCGCCAGATCATTGACAAGATCCGCCAGGCTGAGCGCCCGGTGTTCAACGCGGGAAATGGCATCCGCCTGGCCGGGGCCCATGACCGCTTCCTGGCGGTGGCGGAGAAGCTTGGCATACCCGTGGTCACAGGCTGGGACAGCGAGGACTGTATTTGGGACGATCATCCCCTCTATGTGGGACGGGCTGGGAATATGGGGGACCGTCCGGGGAATTTTGCCATCCAGAACAGCGACCTGGTATTTTCTGTGGGAAGCCGCCTGAGCATCCGCCAGGTGGGCTACAATTATGAGACCTGGGCCAGGGAGGCCTTTGTGATTGTCAATGATATCGACGAGGAGGAGATCAAGAAGCCGTCGGTGCGCTGCCACATGCCCGTGCACGCGGATGCCGCAGATCTCCTGGAACGGCTGGACGAGGAGCTGGATCAGATTCTGGCAGAGGAGCCGGATCTGACGGCGAGTGTGAGCCGGCCGGGGAGCCGCCAGCTCTTTGACGGGGGCATAGGGCTTCCGGGCATGAGCTGGAGCGGGACCTGCGCCATGTGGAAGAAGAAGTATCCGGTGGTCCTTCCACGCCATCTGGCGGCCGGAGACCATGAGCCGGCCAATGTATACGCCTTCATCAAGGAGCTGGGGGATCAGGTGCCGGAGGGCCGCATCACTGTGGTGGGAAATGGATCCGCCTGTGTGGTGGGAGGCCACGCCTACCGGATGAAGCGGGGGCAGCGGTTCATCACCAATTCTGCGGTGGCCTCCATGGGCTACGATCTCCCAGCGGCAATCGGTGCCTGGACGGCCTCCAGGAGGAATGCCTGCTACTGTCAGAACGGAGACCCCAGCGGCGAGGATGTGGTTCTCATCACTGGAGATGGGAGCATTCAGATGAATCTCCAGGAGCTGCAGACCATCATCCACCATCGGATGGGAATTAAGATCTTCCTGATCAACAACGGCGGCTATCATTCCATCCGCCAGACGCAGAAGAATTTCTTCGGGGAGCCCCTGGTGGGCATCGGCGTGGACAGCGGGGACTTGAGCTTTCCGAATATGGAGAAGCTGGCCGCAGCCTACGGCTATCCCTATCTGTGTGCCCGGCACAACAGCGAGCTTGCGCAGGCGGTGCAGAGCGCTCTGGCCATGGAGGGACCGGTGATCTGTGAGATCCTTGTGTCCACAGATCAGGTATTTGAACCGAAATCATCGGCCAAGAGGCTTCCGGACGGGACGCTGGTGTCTCCGCCGCTGGAGGACCTCTCCCCCTTCCTTCCGGAGGAGGAGATGGACGCCAATATGATTATTCCACGCATCCGGGAATAGGGTATCCGGGAAGCGGAAGGGAAGGAGACTGCGATGCGAGTGATTGTCACAGGGGCCTCCAGCTTTATGGGGCTTGCGGCGGTGCGGGAGCTGGGTATGCTGGGGATTCAGACGGAGGCGGTGATCCGCCCCAGCTCTCCGGCCCGGGGAGCCTTGGAGGAGATGGAGCACGTCCGCGTGCGTCCCTGCCTTTTGGAGGAGATCCGCTTCCTGGCGGAGAAGACAGG
>CALWMT010000078.1 GCA_944382045.1 uncultured Enterocloster sp.
CCGCAGAGCCCAGATAATCCAGTCAATCCCTGCGAACACCGCCGCGTTGAGGACAATGGTCACCGCGCCCAAAAGGACGAAGGAGGCCAAAATCCCCTCCTTTAGCCCTCTGTCGTCCTTTTCTCCAAAGCGGATAGAAAAAACCGTGCCGCTCCCCATGGCCAGTCCCAGCAGGATGGATGTGAGAAAGGTCATCAGAGAAAAAGCGGATCCCACAGCTGCCAGGGCGTCCGCTCCCAGAAACCGCCCCACAATCAGTGTATCCGCAATATTGTAGCACTGCTGCAGAAGGTCCCCCAAAATCATAGGGACCGCAAAGCGCAGCATAGTTTTCATCACTGGTCCTTTGGTCAGCTCGCTGGTCATCGCGCGTAAACACTCCTATAATTCCTTTGTTCGTATGGAATTATAGATTCCCAGCTGACAAGTGTCAAGTACCTCTCTTTTTCTTTATTCACACTCTCTTGTGTATGCCCCGTCCCATACAATCTGACGGTAATTTTCCCGATCCGTGTCCCCCTCTGTGGAGAAGCACAAAATCCTTGAGTCCCTTGTTATCCCCAGCTGATCCTTTAAGCCAGCCAGCTCCTTCGATTTCCCGCGCAGCAGCTCTGTCACAAACCCAAAAGCGGAAGCTCCGCTCTCCCCAGAGATTACCTTGGGGTCATCCCCCATGGGATTTCCCAGAATTCGCATTCCCTGAGCCGCCACCCAATCCGGCATGGATACAAAGCAATCCGCATACTTAGACAGTACATCCCAGCCGATGGTGCAGGGGACCCCGCAGGCCAGCCCCGCCATGATGGTGCGCATATCCCCGTCCACCGTATGAAGCTTTCCGTCTGCTGCCCTTGCCGTGCGATAAACACAGTCAGCTTGGTCCGGCTCTACAATGGTAATCACCGGTTTCTCCGCATTCCTATAATAATCCGCAAAAAATCCTGTGACCGCCCCTGACATGGCTCCAACACCGGCCTGAAGGAAAATATGGGTCGGCTTTACTGTTTCCAGCTGCTCCACTGCCTCCAAGGCCATCGTCGTATATCCCTCCATAATCCATCCAGGAATCGTCTCGTATCCCTCCCAAGCCGTATCCTGAACCAAGACCCAGCCATATTTTTTCTCACACTCTGCCGCATAGGCCACAGTCTGATCGTAATTGAATTCTGTAATTTCCGCCTGTGCACCCAAGCGGCGAATATTTTCCAGCCGTTCCTCTACACTGCCCTTGGGCATAAATACCACCGCCTTCTGTCCCAGCATATGGGCGGTCCAGGCAATACCCCGTCCATGGTTTCCATCCGTAGCCGTCACAAAGGTGATTTCTCCAAGCGCCTCCTTTACATCCTTGGAGGTCATTTTCTCAAAGGGCAGCTCATCGATATCCAATCCCATCCTTTCTGCAATGTAACGGCCCAGACAATAGCTCCCGCCAAGACCCTTAAAAGCATTTAAACCGAAACGCCTGCTCTCATCCTTCACGTAGATCCCTGCCACCCCCAGGGATTCTGCCAGTGCCGAAAGCTTTGCTAACGGCGTAGGCGCATACCCCGGAAAGCTTTGGTGAAACCGTCTGGCCTTTTCTGCTGCTGCAAGACCAAATTGCGCCGCTGCGGATGCCTCAGGCACGATCACCTCTGCTTTTTCCTCTGCTCTTGTGTCCTTGTCTGCTTCCTTATTACAAAGTACCCACTGTATTTTTTTCGTCATCTTCCTATTCGCTCCTCTCTTTATTTCTGTCTGCATATGGACATTACACCGGATAAGCCATGCTTTCAAAATCAGCCGCAGTCCTATCCACCCTTGTCTTCTGCGTCTCCCGATATGCAAAATATTCCTTTGCAACGGCCGGGAACATAGCGTAGGTGAGCACGTCCTCATCCTGCTCCTTCCACTGCGCACACTCCTGTTCAAGCTTTTCCAGCTGTGGCTCAATCAGATCCGCAGGTCGGCAGGTAATGCAGGGAAGATCTCCCACAATCCTTTTCTTCACCTCTGGATTGGGCTTCTTTACTGTCTGGCCAAATTCTCCCTGGAGCAGACGTCTGGCCTCCTTAGTTGTCATCTTATAGCGCTCCCCAGTAATCACGTTCAGAACCGCCTGGGTTCCCACAATCTGTGAGGATGGTGTAACAAGAGGGGGCTCCCCAAAATCACGGCGGACTCTCGGAATCTCCTCCAGCACCTGACGATACTTGTCCTCCTGCCCCGCTTCCTTCAGCTGTGCTATTAGATTGGAAAGCATGCCGCCCGGCACCTGATACTGAAGGGTCTTCACATTGACGCCCAGAACCTTTGTGCTCATCAGGCCGTTCTTTAAGACCTTTTCCCGTATTTTGGCGAAATAATCCGCGATTTCTCCCAAAAGCGCCTGATCGAGCCCTGGATCATAGGGAGTTCCTCGGAATGTCTCAGCCATCACCTCCGTGGCCGGCTGGCTGGTTCCCAGAGCCAGGGGAGAAATCGCGCAGTCAATGCTGCTGCATCCTGCCTCCACTGCTTTCATATAAGTCATAGAAGCCATACCTGCTGTATAATGGGTATGTACCGCTATGGGTATGCTTACCGCTTCCTTTAAGGCGCGCACAAGCTCCTGTGCACGGTAAGGAGTCAAAAGGCCGGCCATGTCCTTGATTCCCAGCTCGTCCGCCCCCATATCCTCAATCTGCCTTGCCACCTCCCGCCAGTAATCCAGGGTATAAGCTTCTCCCAGCGTGTAGACCAGCGCTGCTATCGCTCTGCCGCCCTCTGCCTGAGCAGCTTTTATGGATGTCTTCAAATTGCGCACATCGTTCAAGCAGTCCATAATGCGGATATTATCAATTCCATTCGCTACGGATTTACGGCAGAAATAGTCCACCACATCATCCGCATAATGGCTGTATCCCAGAAGGTTCTGCCCCCGCAGCAGCATCTGCAGCTTTGTATGCTTAAAGCCCGCCCGCAGCTTTCTGAGCCTGTCCCAAGGATCCTCCTTAAGGAACCGCAGCGCCGTGTCAAATGTCGCCCCGCCCCAGCACTCCACCGCATGGTAGCCCACCCGATCCATCTTGTCAATAATAGGCAGCATGTCCTCTGTGCTCATGCGAGTAGCGTACAGGGATTGGTGGGCGTCCCGCAGCACTGTCTCCACAATTTTTATGGGTTTCTTTTCTTCTACTGTCATTTTTATCACTCCTCCTTCAGCCCGCATTCCCAAAGCCGCTCCAATCGTCAGATCACACCAATACAAAAAAAGCAAATAGTCCAAACACCGTCCCGCAGGCTGCGGAAATTGGAAGGATTGTTTTTAAAAGCCGTCCCTCTGCACCGGCAAGTCCCGTGGTAGAAATCCCCATGATGATGCAGCCAGGAGCAAATACATTCCCCAAAACCCCTCCTACCGTCTGCAGGGACGCTGTAATTGCTGGGTTAATTCCCAGAATTCCCGCCGCTGTGCTCTGAAAATTGCCCAGCAGAATGTTGGAGGACATATTGCTGCTGGTAATAAAGGATCCCAGCATGCCGAAAAATGGGGCCGCTATCACATAATATACGCCCAGCACCTTCACGATCCCCTGGGACAGCACGTAAATCTGGCCGCTGCTGCTCATAAATTTTGACATAATGATAAAACAGAGAATCGCAATGGTAGAGGGAATGCATTTTTTTACTGTCCTTCTCCAGACGTTTTTCAAATCCCTCGTCTTGATAAATCCCTTTTTTCGATAATAAAGAAAGCTGGCCGCCGATGACAGAGCCAGAAAGGTTCCTGCATATGTCAGGGGCTTCAAGGGGGAAAAGCAGGATTCCGCTGCCGTCACAAACCCATACTCGGTAACTGTTTGCGGAAAAGCAAATCCAATCTGCCAGGTATTCAACATTTCATTCACCGGAGGGATCAAAAGGCAGATTACCGTAATTCCTGTAAGCAGATAGTAGGGAAGAAATGCTTGATGGAACGTCATCGGGGACTCTGCTTGGCTTTCCTTTTCCTTTCGCTCCATAATACGGCTTTCCGCTATGGACCAGGAACTGTGATACCGCCTGCTGCGGCTGATAACAAATACCATCCCAAGAGCCGCCGCTGACGGCAGAAAGCAGGAAATCACAGCGTTAATTGGCGCCAAAATAAGCTCCCCGCCTCCCATGATGAGCGACAGAAGCGCTGCTGCAGGCCCCGCCTCCTTCACCGCCCTGCCTTTTCCGTAAAGCCAAAGGCTGATAAGCACACACAGGAGGTTGTAAATCCAGAGCATAGCCGCGGTGATAACTGCCGCATAGGCAGTCTGCGCCGGATCCATGCCAGCCTGTGCGGTCAGGGCCTCCCAGGCTAAAGCCAGAGTTCCAAAGGTAGCTCCCCAGCAGTGGCACAAAAGAACAATGATAATACTGTAAAATGGCCGCACGCCAATACTCAAAAGCAGGGGGGCTCCCACCGCCACTGCTACGCCAAAGCCTGTGATTCCCTGCAGGAAGCTTGGAAATACCCAGCCGAGAATCAATATCTGCATCAGCTCATGCCTGGTCAGGGCCTGGATTCCCTGGCGTATGGCCTGGAATCCTCCGCTTTCACAGGTTAATTCATAGGAAAATAGAGCCGGCCAGATAACCAAAAGGATTGTGGCCGCGTTCCATGCTCCCTTCCCGGCCTCCATAACCAGCGCCGCTGGCTGTGACCGGTATAAAAACAGCCCTATGACACCTGCGATGGCCATTCCGACGGGGGCGGCTTTCGCCACACCCCATCCGAATTTCATAATAACCACTAAGAGGAATGCCACAGGGGCAGCTGCGGCCGCCCATAAGAGCGGAGTAATTGATAAACTCATTTCCAATGATTACATCTCCTCAATTTTTGCCACAGCACCGGCAAATATTTTTGCCCGGTCATAGAGAGATTCCTGAACACCGTACTCCTTCTTGTTGTGGGCAAAATCTCCTCGGATGCCGCAGGCATCTACCACCGGAACGCCTGCCGCATAGATATTGCCTGCATCTGTAGCTCCTCCGCGATGAATCTTCCCAAACGGTTCAAATCCTGAATCCACTGCCACCTTATTTACCAAATTGAACAGCTTCAGTACATCCTCTGTCTCCTGGAGCGGAGCCAGCTTTGCCCTATAATAGTCCAGCTTTGTCGTGGTCCCTTCTATGTAGGTTCTTCCGGCAATTTCATGCATGGCGTCCAGAATCCGCTTGGCCTCGTCCTCATTGTTCACCCGCACGTCAAACACCACCTCGCAGTGATCCGCGATGCCGCTGGTGTGTCCGCCGCCCTTGATTACCGCCGTTGTCACGGTGGTTCCTTTCTCCAGATCCGTCAGCTTAATAATCTCCTCAATCTTATAAACCGCCTCATGAATCGCATTTTTTCCTCTGAGGAAATCATTTCCTGCATGGCCGCCCACACCATCAACCGTCAGATAAAAGGTAAACTGGCTCTTTCTTGCTGTGCACAGGCGATTGCCCAGCTCGCCGCACTCCATATTGAAGGCGGCCAGGCAGCCCCTGCTCTCCTCTGTCATATACTTGTCGCAGTCATTTCCCACATGGTCAGACTCCTCCTCCCCATCCACGAGAAATTTGATTGGGTGTGAATCATAACCAATAGCGTTCAATGCCTTCACTGCGTAAAGCGCGATTATCAGCCCTCCCTTCATATCCAGCACACCCGGTCCATAGAGCATGCCATTCTCCGCCCGGAAGGGATTATCTCCTCCAAAGGAGCCCTTGTGGTGGACTGTATCCACATGTCCGGTGAACATCACCGGTTTGCCAGGACGGTTCTCTCCAAGGATTCCAATCAGAATTCCTGCCCGATCCGGAGCCACCTCCCGAACGCGGCACACAAAGCCCTCAGCCTCCAGCTCCTTCTGCAGCCAGCTTCTTGCCTGCTCTACATTTTCCTTTTCCTCAAAATGGCCCTCCAGGTTCACCAGCTCCTTCAGCTTTTCCAGCATTTCCTCTCTGTGGCTGTCTATATAGGCTGCAATATCCTCATAAATCTTTTCCATTATTAACTTCCTCCTATCTCAATCGTTTGTTACTTTTTCTTGTTTAACAGTCTTCTGTCCAGGTTAAAGGCTGTGATGATAAGGATAACCACCAGGTAGATCGGCATGCTGATGTAGTAGGGAATCATCGCCACTGGGTCTACACCAAGGGATGAGGTCACCGTAGCGGGCATTACCACAAAGGGAATGTACATGGAAAATACAAGACATCCGACCACAGCCGCCCGCACCAGGTCGCGTTTATCCAGTCCCAGCTCCTCGTAAACCGGTCCCATAATGTTTCCGGTAAATACCTCGGAAAAGCTTGCAGAAGAGGACAGATTGCCCAAAACTCCTAAAATCATCACGCAGATTACACCACTCAAGCGGGATTTAATCATCTTTGACAGCGGAACAACCAGGGTGTCCAGAACCTTCGCCGTATTCAGGATTCCAAAAAGGCCGAAGGAAAAGATAATCAAGACGCAGGTCGCAGTCATACTGGAGACACCGCCTCTGCTGAACAGCTCAGATACCACCTCATTCTCCGCCTCCAGTACATAGCCGCTCCACATAGCATTCACTACATTGGTAACGCTTTCCCCCTGGAACAGGCAGGCAGCAAGCAGTCCCGATGCGCCTCCAATTATAATGGCGGGAATAGCCGGCATCTTCATAATCAGAAGGCTGAATACCAGGATGATCGGGACCAGGCAGTGAATTCCCAGATTGTAGCTCTCACCGATGGACTGCACCAGGGCTGTGATAGAGGAGGTGTCCGCTGACTGCACAGTTCCCATTGCGCCCATTCCCAGATAAATCAGGAAGGTGATAATTGCTACCGGAATTGTCATGGGAAGCTGGAATTTTACGCTCTCAAACATATCTGTTCCCGCAGCACCCGCAATTACGTTGGAGGTATCGGAAAGGGGAGAGACACCGTCTCCGATCACTGCCGCACACAGAATGGGGCTGGCGGCCCAAAGGGGATCGATCCCCATGCCCAACGCTACTCCCATGAGAGCTACACCAACCGTTCCGCATGTTCCGAAGCTCGTTCCAGTAAAGCAGGCGCAGATCAATGTCACCACAAATGCGGTCGCCAAAAAATATTTTGGACTGATAATCTGGAGACCTAAGTATGTAATATAAGCAATGGTTCCGCTGGCACACCAGGCTCCAATCAGGGCACCGATCGTCAAGATCAATAGCACCGGCACCACACATTTGGGAATAAAACTGATCATACCGGACTGCAGCTCCTGGTAGGTGTATCCGCGCAACATACAGAGCGGAATCGCAATCAGCCAGGACAGCAAAAACATGACATGAATTTTTGCCCCTGCTAATGCACCAGGAAGCATGATGAACGCAAAGCACGCGATCATGGCCAGCGCTGCAAAGGCAAATGTAGTTTCCTTTTTCTCTTTACCCATATTCGTTTCCTCTCTTTCTCCTTTTACCTCTTTTGTTTCAGGGTATTTTGATTATAGAAAGGAAATTTGTTAAAATATATCGGCTCGCTCCCCATTTTTATCAATATATTAACTATTTTATTTTTATAAAATTATTTACGGCAGTATTTTTCCATCTAAACGACGGATTTATTGAGATTTTTTCCCTTTATTTATGTTTCTATTACATTTGTTCCGCGGAATTCTTTTAGATTGTTTGTTATAAAAATGATAAATCCTCATATTTTCATGGATTTTTTTATAGAATTATGGTAAAATAACGAAAGATTATCAGATTATTGAGGCTTTTTATTATAATATTGAGGTTTTCTATGATCGCAAAAAACATTGTCATTTCAGAAGACAGCCAGGAATTTATCAAGCCCATCCTCCCTGGGCTTCCCATTTCCGTTTTTTACACCTCCTTTCAGGAGAACACCTACAACTGCATCAACTGGCATTGGCATGAGGCGTTTCAGTACTGTCTTATAACGGAGGGAACTGTGGATTTCCTGCTGCCAAATACCACCCATCACGTTAAAGAGGGGGATGGTATTTTTATTAATATTCAACAGATCCATTTCAGCAAAGGGCATTCTTCTTCCCCCTCCTCCTATCTCTGCCTCGACGTGCCGCCCTCCTTTATCTGTTCCGACGAGCGGAGCCGTATCTGGCAGAAATATATCAAGCCTGTCGTCCGCAGTCCTTATCCCCCGGCCCTTCTTCTCTCCAGGCGGGACCCCTGCCAGAAGGAAATTCTGGAATCGATTCGCAGAATCCAAGCGCTCCTAAAGGATGGGGAAGAATTTATAGAGCTGGATATTCTGATGCTGGCTGCCAGCATATGGAAAAATACCTTTCGGCAGATCTCTCAGATCAGTCCGCCGCCGCCCGAGGAGGACAATCGAGACAATGACCGCCTTAAAATCATCATGCAGTACATGCTGGATCACTATTCAGAAAAGATTACGCTGGAAGATATCGCGAACCAAATTTCTGTCAGCAGCGGAGAGTGCTGCCGCTTTTTCAAAAAGGCAACCGGGCAGTCCATGTTCTCATACCTCAAAAATCTGCGGGTAAACAAAAGCATGGATCTTTTAAAAAATCCTGACATGAGCCTTTCTGAGATCGCCAACGCAGTCGGCTTCTGCAATCAAAGCTATTACACGGACTGCTTCCGAAAAAGCAAAAATATCACTCCAAAGAAATACCGGGAGCTGACTCTGCGCAGGCCAAAGGATATCCTGCCGCTGGATATGAACTCCTAGCGCTTATTTAAAAAATGACTTTGATTCATTCCTCCAGATGGTAATAATCCTTTATCATTGCCGCGTCATAATATACCGCATCCTTGTCCCACGCCTTTATCCGGCCCTGCTCCAGCTCCAGAATATTGACCGCGCAGTTTGGAGGCACCATTCCCTGCCAGAAATCCTCCGGACGGTCATAGAGATGATTCAGGATCCCCCGGATTGTACAGCCATGGCTTACGATGAGGATGGTTTTGCCCGCATACTCCGGCCTTGCTTCCAGGTCCTCCAAAAAATTTTTGCCCCTGGCGCACACCTGTTTTATCGTCTCACCGCCAGGTGCTCCCTGAAATTGAAAAGGGGCCTTATAAAACAGATCAAATTCCTCCTTCTTTCCCATGTCCTTAATTTCTTCCACTGTTTTTCCGTCCCATTCCCCCCAGGTAATCTCACGGATCCTTGGGTCAGTGAGGCGCGGAAGCTTTCTCTCCCCCAAAATCAGATCGGCTGTCTCCTCCGCACGGATATATGGACTGGTCACCGCCAAATCAAAGGGAATCCCCCGCAGAGCCTCACCGGTCTTTACAGCCATGGCCTTTCCCTCATGATTTAAGGGAACATCGCTTTCTCCCTGAAGCCTTCTCTGCACATTCCAGTCGGTCTCTCCATGTCTGACTATATATAACCGCATAACCGCTTTGTCCTCCCTATCGTATTACCGCTTCCTCTCCATTCCCTGCGCAAACGCATGGATGCTGTCTGACCTGGCAGCCAGCTTCAGCCACCGGGTAAGCGTGTCCAGATTTTCCTGGGACAGAATCGCTTCTTTTACCTCCGCCGGGATTTCTCCCAGCTCCGATAGAATGTCCAGGACCGCCTGAGCCTTGCCCTTTCTCTCGCCTTTTTGTTCTCCCCTGATTTCTCCCCTAATCTCTCCTCT
>CALWMT010000079.1 GCA_944382045.1 uncultured Enterocloster sp.
ATCTTCGGCAAATCTCCGGTGGTCATCGCCACCCTGGTGGCTATTTTCTTAAACGTGACCCTGCCGCGGGAGAAGGGGAAGGTTGAGAGAGATGCGTAAAAATTTTATTCAATCACAAACTCCACGCTCACCTGGGCCTCCACGCTCACCTCGCCGGGCATAACCGCCATATCCATCGCGGCAGCCGCTGTCTCTGCCACGGCCTTATTTGCACCACTGTAGCTGGAGTAGCGCACCTGCGGGTTGTAGCCGTACTCCTCCACGTGGGAGATGCCCGCCACGCTCTTCCCGCTGGCCTCTGCGATAGACTGGGCCTTCTCCTGGGCCATAGCGACAGCGCCCTTTAGAGCCTCCCCGTAGCTGGCATCATAATTGCTGGAGAAATAGCTCACCGAGTCAACCTGGTTTATCCCTGCAATTACAGATTCGGAGAGAATCTCCCCCGCCTGGTCAATGGGGATATCGGAAACCGTAATCCGGGTGGTCATCTCGTAGCCTGTGATGTTCTGGGTGCCGGAATTCCAGTCGTAGATAGGATTCAGGCTGTAAGCCGAGGTCTGGATGGAGGTCTCCTCCACCCCAAGCCCCGTAAGGGTCTCAATGGTCTGATTTAAATGCTCCGCATTCTCTGTCTGGCAGGCCTCCGCTGTGTCCCCCTGGGTGTACACCGCATACTCAATCTGGGCCATGTCCGGCACCACCTTCACTTCCTCCTGGCCGGTCACGGTGATGGTGTCCTTCGCTCCCTCCACGTTCTCCACCCGGATGGTATCCGGCATCTGGGCCGGCGCTGCGCTGCAGCCCGCCGCTCCTATAGCCGCAGCTGCGATGGCTGCTGTAAGTCCTGCTGTCACAATCGTTCTCTTTTTATTCTGTCTCATCTCTGTCTCTCCTCCCTGAAAATACGTCCATTTTTTGAAGTGCCCGGATAGATGGCATCTTCTTTAGACACTGCCAGTATACCAGATTTGGAAAAACCAGGTATTTCTTTTCTCTTAATTTCAGGGGAAGGTTTTCTTTCTGAATTCTGACGGATAGACACGGATGAAGCGGGGAAAATTTTTTGAAAGGCTTAAAGTCTTTCGATATAATAAATGTAAGAATTATAATCAGATATGTATAAGGAGGTTTTTTATGCTCGCATTAAAAGGTGTCATCTGCGGAAATACCGTAATTGTCGAGAACGACAGCATAGAAAAATACAATGGACGAGAGGTGATAGTAACAATCCTGGATTCTTCGGCCCAAAAACGCCGGGCATTAAATTCAGATAAGTATGTAACCCCCACCGAACGAGGCCGCAACACGGAAGCCTACATGGAGGAGATGAGAAACAATGCGTTTATCCCTACCGCAATAATGAATTAGAATTAATAGATAAATTCGAATGCTTTATTAAAGCCATGGATTCTTTGCAGCTGGCCATTTCAGTCGTCCATGGCTGTAATTATTTTCTGACAAATGATCGGCAGCTCCGACAATTTGACAAAATCCCATGCCTTACCCTCGACGAGTGGGCATTCTAAGCTCTCACCCGGCCGCAAAAATCCCCGCGCTCTTAAGCAGCGTAATCACCCCTGACAGCCCCATCAGCCCATATACGCTTTTCTTCAGTGTATTCACCGGCATAATTCGCACCACCCGGTCGCCCAAAACCTTGCCGAGAAGCATAGCAATCGCTCCTCCCAGGGCCCAGGGAAGCATTTTTTCTGTCACAAGCCCCGCAGCAATGCGTAGCGCATTGTTCTCCGTGGCGGCCAGGGCGAGAAAGAAGCTGCTGTTTCCCAGATACTCCTCCTTGCTCTCCGCCACAGAGAGATTATAAAAGGCCATGCCCGGGCCTCCCATGGAGAATAGGCCTCCCATAATTCCGGAAATGGTTCCGCACCCCACTGCAGCGGGCACATTCCCTTTCAGATGTATCTTATCAGATAGGGGACCCATGATGATAGCAAAGATAAAAAGAAAGAAGCCCAGCAGGCCTTCCAGGGGCTTTAGATTTCCCAGGCTGGCCGACAGGCGGATGGACGCAGCCCCAAAGATGAAATAAAACACAGCCGGCAGGGCAACTTTCCGCCAGTCCACACTGATCCGATACGTCCAAGTAAGGGCGTATACCAGAGCAATCGCGCAGAGATCGGAGACAACCGCTGCTTCCGTAACTGTGATCAGGAACGGAAGCACCGCCATCATGACAACATTACAGCCGAATCCGGTCACAGACTGCACAAAGCCGGCCACAAAAGCTGTTGCAATAATCAAAAATGTAATCATGAGCGGTGCCTCCCTCTACTCCTCTATCACAGAACATTCTTTGTTGCTACCCAGTTTGCGCCTGTGCCGCACACATCCTTCACAATCACATCCCCGATATGGATCGGGCGGGAAACGCGCACCGGCTTTAGGGCGTCCATAGCCTCAAAGATCTTCCCTTTTGGGATCCCTTCATCCGTCTTCACCGGGCAGCAAGATTTCTCCCCCTCCATGCGCACCACACTGGTAATCACACGAACCGGGTGCAAAATCTCATTTTTCCCATATTCCGATCCTCTGGGGCAGGAATTTCCTGTCACCACGTAATCATGCTCATCATCCACCTTCAGATGGCAGCCCTTAGGGCAGACAATACAGATTAATTCCTTCACTGCTTTTCACCTCCTGCCTGCACGTCCGCCGCGTTCTCCCGAAGGGACTCCTGGGGCTTCACCATCACGGTCAGCTCCGTCCCCTCCGCCTCAGAAAGCAGAACCTCCGGCACCGTGATATGCTCCATCTCCCCTGGCGCCATGTACTCTCTCTTGAAGGTGCAGATGGCCTTCTTGGCATCCCGCACCTCAATCACGCTCTCACCCAGCACCTGATTCACGCGGAAGGAGATCTCCGTCCTCTTGTCCACATTCTCCAGCCGGATGGCCTGGGGCACTGTGTAGGTAACGCAGCCGGCCTTCTTCACGGAAAATACGCGGGCATTTTCCGGACAGCGGACCCCTGCCGCGTAGGCCGCCGCCGCTTTTCCAGCCTTCTGGCTCTCTGCCGTCACGAAATCCACAAGATCATGGACATGCACCACATTGCCGCAGCTGAACACACCCGGCTCACGGGTTTCCATATTTTCATACACATAAGCGCCTTTTGTTGCGGGATCCAGAGGAATCCCCGCCTTCTGGGTCAGCTCATTTTCCGGAATCAAGCCCACGGAGAGAAGGAGGGTGTCGCAGTCAAATACCATCTCCGTGCCGGGAATGGGCTTCCGATCCGGTCCCACCTGGGAGACCGTCACCTTTTCCACCCGGTGCAGGCCCTCCACATTGGTCACTGTGTGGGACAGGTACAGGGGAATCCCGTAATCCTCCAGGCACTGGACAATGTTCCGGTTCAGACCGTTGCAGTAGGGCATCAGCTCCACACAGGCCAGAACCTTAGCGCCCTCTAAGGTCATGCGTCGAGCCATAATAAGGCCTATGTCGCCGCTTCCAAGGATAACCACCCTGCGGCCTACCATCCAACCCTCAATATTCATATAGCGCTGGGCTGTTCCCGCAGTAAAAATGCCTGAAGGGCGGTCGCCCGGAATAGCCACAGCCCCCCGCGTTCTCTCCCGGCATCCCATGGCCAGAACCACGGCGCTGCCCTCCAGGCAGATCAGGCCCTGGGCCGTGCTGCAGGCCGTCACCTGATGTCCCTCGACGGAAAGCACCATGGTATCCAGGAGAATTTCTACCCCCAGTTTCTTTGCCATATCCACAAACCGAGACGCATACTCCGGACCGGTAAGCTCTTCCTTAAAATAGTGGAGACCAAAGCCATTATGAATACACTGATTTAAGATCCCGCCGGCCTCTTTATCTCTCTCAATCACCAGAACCCGCCCTGCGCCGGCCTCCTTTGCGCTGCAGGCAGCCGCCAGCCCCGCAGGTCCTCCTCCCACAACGATTACATCGTATTTCTGCTCCATATATTATGCCTCCTTAATTGCGGAAGTGATGATAAATGTTCCCTG
This sequence comes from uncultured Enterocloster sp., assembly GCA_944382045.1. Taxonomy (GTDB): domain Bacteria; phylum Bacillota; class Clostridia; order Lachnospirales; family Lachnospiraceae; genus Enterocloster. Next base: position 4,001 of record CALWMT010000079.1, read on the forward strand.
CTCATCCATCAGGATGTCTTTCTCGCTGACTCCCAATTCACGGGCAAGAATCTCGTGAACCCTTGGCCCGCAGAAGCCGCCCTGACAGCGCCCCATGCCCGCATTGCAGCGGCGCTTGATGGCGTCTACGGTGCGCGGCACAATGGGCCGGTGAATCGCTTCCACGATCTCCCCCTCGGTCACTGTCTCACAGCGGCAGATAATCCGGCCATAACGCGGATCCTCAGCAATGAGCTTTTTCTGCTCTTCCGGGCTCATGCGGCGGAATACCTTCCGCTTTCGGGAATCAATAAAGTGATCTTTCGGCGTAAGTTCGAGACCACAGTCCGCAAGGATCTTTTCCGCCTCCTCTGCGATAGCCGGAGCGCTGGAAAGTCCCGGTGATTTGATGCCAGCCAGATTAATAAAATGGGAGCACTCCGGCGCCTCGCCAATGACAAAATCAGGAACCTGGGTATTGGGCCGCACTCCGGCATACTCATGGATAATCTCTCTGAAATCAATACCCGGCACGGACCGGAGTCCCTCGGCCTTCAGCGTCTCTAAGGTAGCAGGATCTGTGCCCACATGATCCCCGTCTGGAACCTCATAGCAGTCTGGTCCCACCAGCAGATTTCCATGCACGGTAGGCGTCACACAGACGCCTTTAAATCCATGCTCATCCGGGCATGGGAACACCACCGAATGGAGTTTCTGCCCCTCTTTTTTGTCCAACACGTAATACTGTCCGGCAAAGTTTGTCTCATACAGGCTGTTGCCGCCCACCATCCGATACACCTCAGCGGACCAGCCTCCTCCTGCATTGATCACATACCGGGCCTCATAAGTGCCGGAGTCCGTCTCCACCACAAAGTAATCATCCACCTTGCGAATGGCGCGCACCTCGCTCTCCAGCTTTATTTCCGCTCCGTTTCTTACCGCTGTCTCCGCCATGGCGATGCAATACTCCCAGGGATTGATAATGCCGGAGGTTGGCGCATAGAGAGCCGCCTTGATGTTAGGATTTAATGCCGGCTCCAAGCGAAGAGCTTCCTCCCGATCCACGATGCGTACACCCTCTACGCCGTTAGCCACACCCCTGTGATAGAGCTCCTCAATATATGCCAATTCTCTGGGCGTGTCATAGGCAATAATAAAAGTGGGCATAGGGATCCGCTCCACATCCAACTTTTCGCAAATCTCCGCCGCCAGCTTGATGCCCCGCACATTCAGTCTTGCCTCCATGCTGCCAATGGGGCAGTCAAAGCCCGCGTGAAGAATCGCTGTATTTGCCTTTGTGCATCCGTTTGCCACGTCATTGTACCTCTCGCAGACGCAGACGGAAATATTATATTTTGACAGCTGATAGGCTGTGGCGGCTCCCACGACGCCGCAGCCCACGATCAATACATCGTATCTCATTTATGCCTCCTGTCTACCACCATTTGATCTGATCCGTAATGTACTGGCGGAGCTTTATAAACTCCGGCGAGGTCACGTCTCTCGGTCTTGGCAGATCTACCTTCAAGTCCTCTTTGATTGTCGTCGGTTTGTTGGAAAGAATCAGCACGCGCTCTGCAAGGTACACAGCCTCCTCGATGTTGTGAGTAATAAAAAGTACCGTAGCCCCTGTCTCCTTCCAGAGCCGGAGAACCTCGTCCTCCAGATAAAAGCGCAGCTTAATGTCCATCTGCCCATAAGGCTCATCCATGAGGAGTAAATCCGGATTCATGGCAAACGCGCGCCCTATGATGATCCGCTGCTCCGTGGACACGGAAAGCTGATGGGGATAGGAATTGCGGAACTCTTCCAGTCCCATGAGCTTTATGATGTTCTCCACCCGCTCATCAATCTCCTCCTTGGGCCGTTTCTTTAATTCCAAGCCAAAGCGCAGATTCTGCTCCACCGTTTTCCACGGGAGGGCCGATGGCTCTTGAAACACAAACGCCAGATTATGCTTCTTCGGATCCGCCCGTTCCCCATCTATGTACAGGTCTCCCTTTGTGGGCATGTAAATGCGGGTGAGCAGATTTAAAAATGTGGTTTTGCCGCAGCCTGTGGGCCCTACGATGCAGAGAAATTCCCCCTTCTTTATATTAAAAGAAATATCGTTTAACACCTTAAGGCTTCCGAAATTCTTCGTCAGGTTATGCACTTCCACCTTATACTTGGTATTTTCCATCGTTCTTTTCCCCCTCTCTACAGCGCCAGATCCGTATTGTCGGAAATCTCCTTGCGCAGGCGCAGGAATTCCGGATCCACCGTATCCCTGGGTCTGGGAAGATTCACCTCATAGACAGCTTTTACATGGGCCGGGCACTCTGTAAGAAGTACAATCCGATCCGCAAGATAGAGGGCCTCCTCGATGTTATTGGTGACGAAAATAACCGTGCGTTTTTCCGTCTGCCAGATGCGCTGCAGTTCTTCCTCCATGGCGTAACGGGTCTGTGCATCCAGAGCGCCGAAAGGCTCGTCCATGAGAAGGATATGCGGGTCATTAGAATAGGCCCTGGCGATGCTTACACGCTGCTTCATACCGCCGGAAAGCTGATCCGGATAGGCCTTCTCAAAGCCCGTAAGGCCCACAAGATCGATGTACTTCTGAGCGATTTTCCTGCGTTCCGTCTTATCCATACCCTTGATTTTCAGGCCGAACTCTACATTCTCCATAACCGTCTTCCAGGGCATCAGGGCCCGTTTCTGGAACACCATTCCAATGCGCTCATCGCTCCCTTTAAGCTCCTCGCCATCCAGAAGAATCTGTCCGTCTACCGGCTTTTCAAGCCCGGCAATCATATTCAGAAGTGTGGTTTTTCCACAGCGTCCAGGTCCCAGAATTACAAGGAATTCAGACTCATACACCTCCAGGGACACGTCCACAGCTGCGTCAAATACCTTATTATTTGTAATAAAACTTTGCGAAATATGTTCAAGCTTTAAACTGATTTTTTTACCGTCCATGGACACACAATCCTTTCTAAGAACTGAATCAGAATCGCAAGCAAATAGCCTACCACACCGATACTGATCATGGAGAGCAGGCACAGAGGATAATCGCCGGAATCCATCCCCCGGACAATAAGGAAGCCTACGCCTGATTTTCCGCCTAACATCTCAGCAGCCAATACCACCATCCAGCCTGCGGAGGTGGAATTGCGGATTCCCGCAAATATAGCATCCAGGGCGGAGGGAATAGCAATCTCGAAAAGCATCTGCCGCCGGTTGGCGTTAAAAATGGTACCGATATCCAGATACTCCTTTAACACGTTGGAAATACCTGCCTGTGTATTTACCACGACCGGCATAAGAGCGCCTACAAACACAATAAGAATTTTGGGGAACTCGCCAGTTCCAAACCACATGGTTACAAGGGGCACCCAGGCCAGAGGCGGAACCGCACGAAAGGCCGTAAAAATCGGCCCGAACAAAGCGTTCGCCTTCTTATTCCAGCCAATCAAAATACCGAAGGAAATACCGATGGCCCAGGCAAAGGCCAATGCAATAAACACCCTCTGCAGGCTTGCCCAAATATGACCGAACAGCCCCAGATCACGAATGGGGCGCTCAACCATTTTCATATACCTTGCCCACACCGCGCCAGGTGATGGAAACTGCGTATTTTCCCCTGAGGATGCCAGCATCCACAATCCAATTAAAAGCAAAATCGCCACAACGGGAAGCACCCGGTAGATACGTCCCCGCAAAATTTCTTTCCTCTCGTATTCGCTGAGGAACAGTTCTTCTTTTTCTTTTTTCATTTCTTCCACCCCAGAACCTTTCCTTCAACTAAGCCAAGAAGCCACGTGAATATAACGCCCAACACACCGATTACTACAATGCCCAGGATAATGATATCCGGCCTTGCGAAGGACCGACCCTGCTGGATCATATAGCCCAGCCCCACATTGGCAGCCAGCATCTCCGCAGCCACCAGGGTCGCCCATGCATTTCCCAGGGCCACCCGGACACCTGCGAAGGTCATAGTCATAGCGGAGGGAATGCCGATTTTTAAAAAGATAGTAACATTGGACGCACCGCAGATTTTCCCTACGTTAATCAGTGTCTGGCTGGTCTGTCGAATACCGGTGTAGGAATTGATGACACAGGGAACAAAGGCGGAGAAGAAAACAATAAATGCCTTTGCCTTAAGCCCCAGTCCCATCCAAATAATGGTGATGGGGATCCAAGATACCGGCGGAATAGGCCGGAGAATTTCAAAAATAGGCCGCATAAAACTGTCGAAGCCTTTAAACCATCCCATTAACAGCCCCAGAGGAATTCCAATAATAATCGCCAAGAAAAATCCTGATAGGGCCACCTGAAGGCTGGCCAGAATATTGATGCCCAGAACTGCACCGTCCGGATTGGGATCCACCCATTTTACAAAAAACAGCTTGACGACCTCTGTGGGCATAGGAACATACCGACTGGGCAGGAGACCCGCCATCACTGCTGCCTGCCATGCAAATAGGAATACCAGAATTCCGATTACAGACAGCATAGCCAGCTGATATCTCTCCCTGCGCTTCTCCGTCTGCACCTTTGCGATGCGCTCCTCGTCCGACATCCGCCGGGCTTCATTTGCCGCGTCGCTCATAGTTTGCCTCCTCTCTGCAAACAAGCTGCCGCACCTGGGTATGCTATGCCCTGGCGCGGCAGCCCCTCTTATTGCTCAATATTGATTCGCTGCAATTCTAAACCATTGCGTCTATTACTGCAGGCTCTCCGCGATGGAAGGATTAATCAAGCCCTTGTCAAGGATAGTCTGGCGATCTTCCTCCGTGTAGTTGCCAAGGGAGATAAAGAAATCCATGGTCTCAAGGAACTGATTGCCGGCATGAGATACCTGACCTCCCTGACCGTTCCGGTCTTCCTCCATAGTCGTCATGCCCTCGATAGCTTCTGCAAGGGTCGGGCACTGATACTCGTCAATCAAACGGGTTACGATATCTTCAGTTACAGCTACGCCCTCATCCTCGCAGGACTGCATAAACAGTTCTTCAGCGGTAGCACGGTTTTCCTCGCTCTCATTGCACCATTCCCAGGTCAGGTAGTACACCTGATATGCAGTTCTTACAAGGTCAGTCTTATTCTCCAGTGCATCCGGCGTCGCGCAGAGACCGCACACATTATTCAGGCCCATTTCCTCGATATCGGTCACACGGACAAAGCCGTCATCCTCCGCGTTGCAGGCAAATGCGTTCCACACGCACATCGCGTCGCCCTCGCCCGTCTCAAAAGCAGTCAGGCAGGTGCCTACTGCGGTATCGGTAATCTGGATGTCATAGGCCTCCAGATCGGTGATGCCGATGCTTTCCATATATTGCATAAACATATACTGGAGTGTAGTTCCTCTGTTTAAAAGGACGTTCTTGCCGCGCCAGTTTTCCGGATTTGCGGGATCTGCCGCCAGATCCGTGTCAGGCCTTACAAAAAGAGCGGTGTTGTACTCATTGTCGCAGAGACCCAGCATATTGATATCGTAATTCTTCATGCCGTTGAGCACTCCGGGAGCGCCTACGTCACAGACATCCCAGTCCGCGCTGGCCTCCATCATAGCCGGACCGCCGGTGAAGGACTGATACTCCACATCAATATTCAGCTCATCAAAGAATCCCATCTCATCTGCCACATACCAG
>CALWMT010000080.1 GCA_944382045.1 uncultured Enterocloster sp.
GCCTCCTTAAACGCCTCCGCCACAATGGTGTTGAGAACCGTATTGGGGGAAGCGATGGAGTCCGAGGATCCCACCATGCGGAACTCGAATTTATTTCCGGTAAAGGCAAAGGGGGAGGTGCGGTTCCGGTCTGTGGCGTCCTTGTCCAAATCCGGAAGGATGTCAACGCCGGTCTTTAAGGTGCCCCCCGTCTTGGAATGGGTGGCCTCCCCCGTATCGCACAGCTGCTCAATCACGTCCTCCAGCTGCTCACCTAAGAAGATGGAAATAATCGCGGGCGGCGCCTCATTGGCCCCCAGACGGTGGTCATTTCCCACATCGGCAGCGGACTCCCGCAGCAGATCCGCATGTACGTCCACGGCCTTGATGATGCAGGCTAACACCAGCAAAAACTGGATGTTCTCATGGGGCGTATCCCCCGGATTCATCATATTTGTGCCATCATCTGCTGTCAGGGACCAGTTGTTGTGCTTGCCGGATCCGTTGACGCCCGCAAAGGGCTTCTCATGAAGCAGGCAGGCCATGCCATGGCGGCCGGCCACCTTCTTTAACGTCTCCATCACGATCTGGTTGTGGTCGACTGCCTGATTGACTCCCTCATAGATAGGGGCCAGCTCGTGCTGGGCCGGAGCCACCTCATTGTGCTGGGTCTTGGCGGGAACCCCCAGCTTCCAGAGCTCTCTATTTACATCATTCATGTAAGCACCGACCCGCTCCCTGATGGCTCCGAAGTAATGATCCTCCATCTCCTGGCCCTTGGGAGGCATCGCTCCGAAAAGCGTCCGGCCTGTATAGATCAGGTCCTTGCGCTGTAAATATTTCTGGCGGTCCACCAGAAAATACTCCTGCTCCGGTCCCACAGAGGGGGAGACGCGCTTGGCCGTTGTATTTCCAAAAAGCCGAAGAATCCGCAGGGCCTGCTCGTTGATGGCCTGCATGGAGCGCAGGAGAGGGGTCTTTTTGTCCAGAGACTCACCCGTGTAGGAGCAGAAGGAGGTAGGAATGCAGAGCGTCACGCCGATGGCGTCCTCCCTGAGGAATGCCGGGGAGGTACAGTCCCACACCGTATAGCCTCTGGCCTCAAAGGTGGCCCGCAGACCGCCGGAGGGGAAGGAGGAGGCGTCAGGCTCGCCCTTTATGAGCTCCTTGCCGGAGAATTCCATGATTACCTTTCCGTCGCTGGGAGCGGAGATAAAGGAGTCGTGCTTCTCCGCCGTCACTCCGGTCAGGGGCTGGAACCAGTGGGTATAGTGGGTGGCCCCGTGCTCGATCGCCCAGTCCTTCATGGCGTGGGCTACCACGTCCGCGATGCTGGGATCCAGCTCCGCGCCGTCCGCTATGGTCTTTTTCAGCTTCTTATATACGCTTTTGGGAAGGCGGTCCCGCATTACCGCGTCATTGAACACATTCTTGCCGAACTCTTCCGTCAGGTTGAATACCTCGCTCATTGATCTACCATCCTCTCTTTGTTGACTTACTGCAGCAGCTGCCTATATACAGAAAAAGGTGCTCTCTCCTCAAGAAGAGAACACCCTTGTTCTTTAAAATAAGATAAACCATTTCTCCGAAAAAAGCAAGCACTTTTTTCTTTTTTATCACGCCTTTTTACAGCGGGCTGTTCATTACTCCGCCTTGCCCACGGATCCGAAAAGCTCCATCTTCTCCTTCACCGTAGCCTTGATGGCCTCCGCGCCGGGAGCCAGAAGCTTTCTGGGATCATAGCCCTTGCCCTGCTGATCCTTGCCGGCCTCGATGTACGCTCTGGTGGCCTCCGCGAAGGAAAGCTGGCACTCCGTGTTCACATTGATCTTGGCAACGCCCAGGCTGATGGCCTTCTTGATCATGTCTGCGGGGATGCCCGTGCCGCCGTGAAGCACCAGAGGCATGTCACCTACCGCCTCCTTGATCTTCTCCAGCACATCAAAGCGCAGGCCCGGCCAGTTTGCCGGATACTTGCCGTGGATGTTGCCGATGCCGGCTGCCAGGAAATCAATGCCCAGGTCTGCGATCGCCTTGCACTCTGCGGGATCCGCGCACTCGCCCAGACCCACAACGCCGTCCTCCTCGCCGCCGATGGAGCCAACCTCAGCCTCCAGGGAGAGTCCCATAGCATGGGCAATCTTTACTAATTCCTTGGTCTTCTCCACATTCTCCTCGATGGGATAGTGGGAGCCGTCAAACATGATGGAGGAGAATCCTGCCTTGATGCACTTATAGCAGCCCTCATAGGTTCCATGGTCCAGATGCAGGGCAACGGGAACCGTAATCTTAAGCTCATCGATCATAGCCTCCACCATAGCAGCCACGGTCTTAAAGCCCGTCATGTACTTGCCTGCGCCCTCGGATACACCCAGAATCACCGGGGACTTTAACTCCTGTGCGGTGAGAAGGATAGACTTTGTCCACTCCAGATTATTGATATTGAACTGGCCTACGGCATACTTGCCCTCTCTCGCTTTTTCAAGCATCTCTTTTGCTGATACTAACATATGATACCCTCCTTCAAGTTTGCTGTGAGGCAGCTGTGCCCTGTCAGCATTTTCCAGCCGCTTGTCACATTCTTAACCATCATTATAGCGCATGACGCGCCAAAAAGGAAGCGGTTTTTACACCCCCAGCACGTTCTTTACAAGATTTTTCATCTCCGCCGGGGCACACTCCCTGCTGTGGCGGATGGCCGCGGTGCGGATCTCCTCAACCGCCTGGGGCACCGGTGTGCCGGATAACGCACTCAAGGCATCTACCACGGCAAATTCGTCCATGCCCTTCACCGCCTCCGGCCCCTTGATGGCCGCCATCACGCTGGGCGCGAACTTATAGGGACTGGCTGTGGAGGCAGCTACCGTCACGGTCTCATCCCCGGTCTCCTTCCGATACTTCTCGTAAACCGCAGCCGCCACCCCAGTGTGGGTGTCAATCAGATAGCCGCAGTCCTCGAAGATATGCCGGATCACGGCTCCGCTCTCCTCCTGGCTGGCGTATCCGCCGTAAAAGTCAGACATAAAGGCGCGCATGGCCTCTGTCACCTGATAGCTGCCCTGCTCTGAAAGCTCCCGCATCAGCTCACGGTTGGTCTGGGCGTCACAGCCCGCGCTCAGATAGATCAGCCGCTCCAGGTTGCTGGATATAAGGATATCCATGGAGGGAGAATTGGTGAGAATGAATTCCCGGCGCCTGTCATAGGTGCCTGTGGAGAAAAAGTCAAAGAGCACCTTATTCTCATTGGAGGCGCAGATCAGCGTCTTTACAGGAAGACCAATCCGCTTGGCAAAATAGGCCGCCAGGATATTCCCAAAATTGCCTGTGGGCACCACCACATTGATGGCCTCCCCTTCCTTGATCACCTCATTCTCCAAAAGCTTGCAGTAGGCATATACATAGTATACGATCTGAGGCACCAGCCGGCCAATGTTGATGGAATTAGCGGAGGAGAGCTGAAAGCCCTTTTCCGCAAGCTCCCGCTCAAGCTCCTTGTCATTAAATATCTTTTTTACACCCGTCTGGGCGTCGTCAAAATTGCCCTCAATGGCTGCAACGCAGGTATTGTCCCCCTTCTGCGTACGCATCTGCAGCTCCTGGATGCGGCTGACTCCATCCTTGGGGTAAAATACGATAATCCGGGTCCCCGGCACATCCGCAAAGCCCGCCATAGCCGCCTTGCCCGTGTCACCAGAGGTGGCGGTGAGGATCACGATCTCCTTATCCACATGGTTCTTCCTTGCCGCCGTGGTCATCAGATAGGGCAGAATAGACAGGGCCATGTCCTTAAAGGCGATGGTATTTCCATGGTAGAGCTCCAGAAAATAGGTCCCGTCCGCCTTGGCCAGAGGCGCAATCTCCTCCGTGTCGAACTTGCTGTCATAGGCCTTGGCAATGCAGTCCTTGAGCTCCTCCTCGGTGTAGTCCGTGAGGAAAAGCTTCATAATCTCGTAGGCTGTCTCCTGGTAGGATAAGGGGGCCAGCTCCTTTAAGGACTTGTCCAGACGGGGAAACTGGTTTGGCATGAAGAGACCGCCGTCCTTGGCCAGTCCCTGAAGGATAGCCTGGGAGGCTGTGACCCCTTTCTGTCCTCCCCGGGTGCTTTCATAGGATATTTCCATTGGGTTTCTTCCTTTCTGTGCAGGCTTAGCCGCAGATCTGCAGCCTCTGCCCTTGGATTTGTACTGCTTTTACTTTTGGACAAAGTGTAGCATATTTTGAAAGGGGGCGCAATGTTATTTTAAATCAGGCTTGCAAAATCTCCTTCTGCCCGGTATGATACAGAGTATGAGATACGAATACATAAAAGAAGGGCGGTTCCTAAGCCGCCCCAACCGCTTTATCGCCCACGTGGAGATCGATGGGCAGGATACCATCTGCCATGTAAAGAATACAGGAAGATGCAGGGAGCTCCTCACACCGGGAGCCTCCGTCTTTTTGGAGTACCATCCCAAGGCCGCCATGGCTGGCCGCAAGACAAGCTATGACCTGGTGGCGGTGCGCAAGGGGGGGCTCCTCATCAATATGGATTCCCAGGCGCCCAATCAGGCTGCCTGGGAGTGGATACACCGCGTCCCTTTTCTGGAAGCAAGCGGCGGCGTGCGCACGGCGGACAGCACGGGCAGCGGCAGATATGCGGCGGACAGCGCAGACAGCGGCCCGCGCCTTGTTCCCACAGATATCCGGCGGGAGGTGGCCCACGGGGATTCCCGGTTCGATCTGGCCTTTCTCCTAAAGGATCCGGCGGGGAAGCTTCCTGACCGGCCCGCCTTCATGGAGGTGAAGGGCGTGACCCTGGAGGAGGACCGCTTGGCCCTGTTTCCCGATGCTCCCACGGAGCGGGGCGTAAAGCACCTCCGGGGACTGATCCGCGCAAGGGAGGAGGGCTTTGAGACCTACGTCCTCTTTCTCATCCAGATGAAGGGAATCCGCGCCTTTTCTCCCAATGACAGGACCCACCCGGCCTTCGGGGAAGCCCTGCGGGACGCGGATAAAGCCGGCGTGCATATCTTAGCCTTGGACTGCCTGGTAACGCCCGAGGGCATGACAGCAGGAGAGCCCATCCCTGTGCGGCTGTAGCCGCTGGGGTGGGCTTTTGTCTATCTGTCTCAGTCCTCCTGATCATTCGTCAGATGCATCCGATCCAGCACATAGAACACCAGGCTCAAGGCCATGCCAACCACGCAGGCCAGCACCATGCCCGTGAGCTCGATGTTGCCGATCTTTAAGGCCGCGCCGGAGAGTCCGGTGACGAAGATCACGCTGGTGAGGGCCTGGTTGCGGTTCTTGGAATAGTCCACCTTGGCGTCCACCAGGATCCGCAGGCCGGAGGTTCCAATCATGCCGTAGAGCAGGAAGGAGATGCCTCCGATAACCGGACCGGGAATGGTGCTGATTAAGGTGGAGAGCTTGCCCACAAAGGAGCAGATAATGGAGAGAATGGCCGCGCCGGCGATTACCCGCACGCTGTACACCTTAGTCACAGCCATAACGCCGATGTTCTCCCCGTAGGTGGTGGTGGGCACAGAGCCGATAAGTCCGGAGAGCATAGTGGAGAAATTATCTCCGAACAGGGAGCGGTGAAGTCCCGGATCCTTTAGCAGATCCCTGCCCACGATCTTGCTGGTCACTACCTGATGGCCGATGTGCTCCGAGGCAATCACCAGGATAACCGGGAGGATAATCAGGATGGCCTCCAGGTTAAACTTGGGGAAGGTGTAGTTGGGGATGGCGAAAATGGGGGCCGCTGCCACCTCCGTAAAGTCCACGATCCCGCAGGCAATGGCCGCCGCATATCCGGCAAGCACCGCAATCAGTATGGGTATCACCGCCAGGAACTTCCGGAAGAGGATGGATCCGAACACCGCGGTTCCCAGGGTCACCAGGAACACAATCACCTTCTTTGGGTCAATGGTCTCGTCCAGAAGCCCGGCATTGCTGGCCGCGTTCGCGGAGAGCTCCAGTCCGATCAGGGCCACCACAGGACCCATGGCTGCCGGCGGAAGAACCACATCGATCCACTCCGTGCCGAACTTATACACGATAAAGGCCAGGATACATCCGCAGAAGCCCACGGCCACAAAGCCGCCCAGGGCGTATTCATAGCCAAAATTGCTGATGACGATTCCCGCCGGAGCCAGGAAGGCAAAGCTGGAGCCCAAGTAGGCCGGGGCCTTTCCCTTTGTCACGGCGATGAACAGCAGGGTTCCCACCCCGTTCATAAACAGCACAATAGCCGGGCTGATGCCGAACAAAAAGGGCACCAGGACCGACGCGCCGAACATGGCAAACATGTGCTGGATGCTTAGGGGGATGAGCAGCTTTAACGGCACCTTTTCCTCCACCTGAATAATGCGACGATTTTCCATTACCATTTTCCTCCTTCTCTTTTGCAGACCGCTCTCTGAGCGGTTACTCTTTTTTATCTCCGAGGCCTGCGCCGTCCATCCCGGCTTCCCCTGCGGCTGGTCCTGCCCCTCTCAAAGCAGCGCTCACATATAGAGAAGGGATAATCCCAGGACAGCTCCCTTCCGCAGGAAGAGCACTTGCGGGTATAGCTGGCACACTCGGTCTTTAAAATGCGGCTGATCTCCTCCTCGGTCTGCCGCCGCTCCATTTCCAGATTCTCGGCCTGAATGGGCAGTCCCACCTTCCGGGAAAACTGAAAATACAGATCAAGCATTTTATAATAGCTCTCCAGATCATACAAATCCGGGCCTGGACTGTAGGGAAATTCCAGCTCGTCCACGTCCTTGTAGTCGCGGCAGTAGTCCTTCCACAGATCCATGACCATCTTATTATCAATATCCACCGAGCAGGTGATGAGCTTGTAGATCTCCTGCTTGGAAAAATCCTCCATGTCCCGGGCGTGGACGTGCTCAAAGCTCATGTAGAGGGAGAGAAGCTCGTCCACCTCCATCTTCTCATAGATGGAGGGCGTCTCCATGCCGGCCCAGATCTTTACCAGGGTGTCGATCTCCGCCGGAAGGCTCAAAAGCTGCTCCGGGAAGCCCACATAGGCCTTCATGATGGGAATGGGCAGGCGGTTCAAGCCGTCCTCAATCACATCCAGATCGTCCACCGCCGCCACGAATCCCTCGTCGTAGAGGCCGAAGCGCCCGGCCCGGCCTGCAATCTGCTTGATCTCCTCGGGCAGAAGGGTCCGCTTGTTGACCCCATCAAATTTCCGCGTCTCCACAAACACAATCCTGCGGATAGGCAGATTTAAGCCCATGCCGATGGCGTCCGTGCTGACTACCACCTCCGTCTCCTTTTCTAAGAAGCGCCGGACCTGCTCCCTTCTCGTGGCCGGGGGAAGGCTTCCGTAGATCACGCTGCAGTGGATCCCCTGGCCCTCCAGGTGGGCCGCCAGTGCCAGCACGGATTTCTTGGAAAATACAATCAGGGCGTCGCCCTTTCGCAGATCCCGCCCCAGGACATAGGGCTTATGCTCCATAGTCAGACGGGTATTCCGCTTGTGGCGGCGGATCTGGTACTGATCCCCGCACCGCCGGATCATCTGCACGATGATGTCCTCGGCCTCCGGAGCCATGCACAGGTGGATCTCCTCGGCCCTAAGGCCAAGGACCGCCCTGGTCCAGTTGTGGCCCCGGTATGGATCCGCTGCCATCTGGCACTCGTCCACCACCACGATGTCAAAATACTCGTGGTCATTTAGCATCTCCACCGTACAGGCCTGGCAGCAGGCGCCGGGGATCTCCAAGGTTTCCTCCCCGGTGATCATGGAGCAGGCCACACCCTCCCCATTCAGCTTGTCGTAGACCTCCAGGGCTAAGAGCCGCAGCGGCCCGAAGTAGGCCCCATGGGAGCACTCCTTCAAGCGCTCCAGGGCGTCGTGGGTCTTCCCGCTGTTGGTGGGACCGATGTGGAGGATGAATTTGCGCTTCATCTCCCGGGCCCCCGGATACTCCAGCTCCGGCTTGGACTGGATGGCTTCCCGGATACCCTGCTTGATGGTCTTTGGGATATAAAAGAGCTCATAGGCCCTGGCCAAGGAGTTATTTAACAGGTAGCGGCGGATTCCCTGCATTTTCAGCACCCGGTCGAGCTCCTCTAAGGAAAGCCCTGGCACGTATTCCAGGTCCTTCTCTGCCAGCGCCCCGCAGAATTCCTCCATCCTTTTCCAGTTTTTCTCCCACTCCTCAAGCGGAGGGCCCGGCGGAAGCTTCCCTTCCTTGCGCAGCAGCCAGGAACAGACCTTGGCGAACATGGCGTGGATGTCATTCAGCTCATTGGATTTGGACAGGCGCTTCAAATTGCCTGCCGTAAGCTTCTCCACCCGGGCGCGCATCTCGGCTGCCGTCATGGCCCGGTAGCGCCGGTTCACATTTCCAAAAAATAAATCCTTATAATACGCCTCCAGATACCGGACGCAGTCTTCTCTCTTCTCCATGGCTTCCTCTTTCCCGGTCTCTATAAAATCGTAGTATCAACAAAATTCTCAAATCCCGAAATGCCGAACTGGGCGCTCAGGCCGTTGATCCCCTCCACAATCTCCTCCCGGGAATAATTGGCTCCAAATAAATATTCGTCCGAAAACTGATTTACAAGCATGTAGAAGGCCAGGCCCATCTCCAGATAGCCCCTGTCCTCCGTGTCAAGCTCCTCATACAGGGTGTTCTCCGCCCCGTTGATATCCCCGGCCTCCGCCATGGCCGCAAGGCGCCGGTACAGAGCCTGGGGATTTGAATCCCCGGCCGCATCCGCCGGCAGCTCATAGGAAATATCATCCTTTCCCAGAGCCAGTCTGGCAATCGCCCGCACAAGATCGGTGATTGTCCGCATCACATAATCGTCCTGATAACCCATATGCTCTCTCCTGTATTTTTCTTCCTGCCCTTCGAAATAGACAGCCGTTCCTAATAGATTTTAGCACCTCGCGCCTTTTTTGACAACCGGCACGGATAATGGTATGATTGTAAATAACTCCCAAAGAGAAAGGCGGTGGCACCCTATGCACGGCAGACCCTTGTTTCGCCTATCATTTCTCACGGCAGGAGTCCTCCTCTTGGCCGTATCCCTGATCCTCCTGGCGTGTGCCCGGATGATTCCTGGCTTTGCCTCGTTTTACGCTCAGCACGCTTATCCGCTGCTCAAAACCGTTATCGGCGGCCTTTGCGGCCTTCTACCCATCTCCGTGTCGGAATTTGGGCTCTACGGTCTCCTTCTGGCCTCCGCCTGCTATATTGGCCTCCATTTCCGCCAGCCCCTGCGCCTGGCCTCCCGGGGATTTTTCCTGGCGTCCGCGCTGTTCTTCCTGTACATGATAAACTGCGGGGTAAATTATTACCGCTCCCCCTTCTCCTACGAGGCCGGCCTCACCACTGCTCCCTCCACCCCCCAGGAGCTCTACCGCCTCTGTGAATTCCTGGTGGACGCGGCAAATGAGGCGGCAGGTTCCCTGGAGGATGCGTCCTCCCTGGCTCCCTATCCGGGGCAGACAGACGACACCCCTGCGCCCTCCTTCTCTTACCTTCGGGAAATGGGGCGGCTTGGCCAGGAGGCCATGGAAAATCTCGGGAAAAC
>CALWMT010000081.1 GCA_944382045.1 uncultured Enterocloster sp.
AAGGGGGCCTTCATGAAGACCTTTACCCTGTGGAACCTGATTTTTTTGGCGGTCCTGATCGCTGCGGCCGTTCTGCTTGCGGCAGTGTCTCCCGCCGGATAGGCGCCCGGTTATACCTCCCATGCAGGAATGGCATATCCGGGCTGCAAGATACCCATTGATTTTGCATCTCAATAAGACTATAATGATTTTCAAAATACAGCAAAATACAAAACAGCAGTTTTAAGAAAACGGAGGAAGACATTATGGAAAAGAAAAACCTGGACTGGGGAAATATCGGATTTTCCTATATGGTTACAGACGAGCGGTATGTGGCGGATTATAAGGACGGCGCATGGGGCGAGGGCCGCATGACCTCGGATCCCAATGTGGTGATCAATGAGTGCGCCGGCATTCTTCAGTACTGCCAGGAGGTGTTTGAGGGGCTGAAGGCCTACACCCAGGCGGACGGCCATATTGTCACCTTCCGGCCGGATCTGAACGCGGAGCGCATGATGGATTCCGCAAAGAGGCTGGAGATGCCTCCCTTCCCCAAGGAGCGTTTTTTGGAGGCTGTGGACAAGGTGGTAAGCGCCAACGCGGCCTGGGTGCCCCCCTACGGCAGCGGAGCCACCCTGTACCTGCGCCCCTATATGTTTGCCTCCGGCCCGGTGATCGGCGTGAAGCCCTCTGCTGAGTATCAGTTCCGTCTCTTTGGAACTCCGGTAGGCCCCTACTTTAAGGGCGGCGCAAAGCCTATCACTATCTGCGTCAGCGACTTTGACCGGGCAGCGCCCCATGGCACCGGCCATGTGAAGGCGGGCTTAAACTATGCCATGAGCCTGCATGCCTCTGTTACCGCCCATGCGGCAGGGTTTGATGAGAATATGTTCCTGGATCCAGGAACCCGCACCTATGTGGAGGAGACCGGCGGAGCAAACTTCCTCTTCATCACCAAGGACGGGGAGGTTGTCACACCTAAGTCTGAGTCCATTCTGCCCTCCATCACAAGAAGATCCCTGGTGTATGTGGCGGAGCACTATCTGGGCCTTAAGGTCACCCAGAGGCCGGTGAAGCTGGCGGAGCTGGGCGATTTCGCAGAGTGCGGCCTGTGCGGCACAGCGGCGGTTATCTCCCCGGTAGGAAAGGTTGTGGATCACGGAAAGGAGATCTGCTTCCCCAGCGGCATGGAGGAGATGGGGCCCATCACCAAGAAGCTCTATGACACCCTGACAGGCATCCAGATGGGTACAGTGGAAGCGCCCGAGGGCTGGATCCGCAGGATTGTGTAAGCTGCCGCCCGAACGGCCGTTATAAGAGCAGCAGGCCGAGTTACAGCCCGACGGGCATAAATACTCCCTCCCAGAATATATTTGGTAGTAAACACAGCCAAATATTCTGGGAGGTTTTTATTTTATGAAGCAGATGAAAATGGGGCCTGCGGGGCGCAGGTACATAGGAGCTCTGGCGGCAGTCCTGCTGTGCGCAGCATGCCTTGCGGGCTGCAGTGCGTCCAAGGACAGCGGGGAAAAGGTGAGGGATCTGGAGTTCACCGTGACCGGGGAGATGGAGACGCCCCAGGAGTTAAAGGATATGATTGCCCAAAAGCAGCCGGATCCCTTTAAGCTCACCTACACAGACAGCCAGAACCTCTATATCGCGGTGGGGTACGGCGTCCAGCCCACCGGGGGATACAGCATCGCGGTCCGTGAGCTGTATCTCACAGAGAATTCCCTTGTGATCCGGACTGAGCTTTTGGGGCCGCAGAAGGGGGAGGAGGCCGGAGGCGGCCAGTCATTTCCCTATATTGTCATAAAGACGGAATACCTGGAAAGCCCCGTGATCTTCCAGTGAGCCCTGGAAGGCCAAAAATCGTATCCGTTCAGACGGCGGGCTGCTGCAAAAAGTCCTTTTTAAATAAGATGTCATATGCTATACTGTATCGGAAAGGCAGGGATAGCAATGATAATTAAGGATATATGGATGGATATAAGGGCGGTGCAGGAGCGGGACCCCGCGGCCAGGAGCTGGCTGGAGGTTCTGCTTCTTTATCAGGGGGTCCACGCCCTGATATGGCACCGTTTTGCCCATTGGTTCTACAGGCATCGGCTGTTCTTTATTGCCAGGCTTATCTCGCAGATCGCCCGCTTTTTCACTCTGATTGAGATTCATCCCGGCGCTGAGCTGGGGCACGGAATCCTCATTGACCACGGAAGCGGCGTGGTCATCGGAGAGACCGCGGTGGTGGGAGACAACTGCACCATTTACCAGGGCGTCACCCTGGGAGGGGTGGGAACCAGGAAGGGGAAGCGCCATCCCACTCTGGGAAATAACGTGATGGTGGGGGCAGGCGCCAAGATCCTCGGCGCCTTTGAGGTGGGGGACAACTGCTCCATAGCGGCCAACGCCGTGCTCCTAAAGCCTATAGAGGACAATGTAACGGCCGCAGGCGTGCCGGCCCGGCCGGTGAAGAAGGACGGGGTTCCTCTGACAAGGCAGAAGGAAACCATGACCTTGGAGGAATACGAGGAGATGAAGCAGCGGATGCAGGAGATGGAGGCAGAGCTTGCCGCCCTAAAGGATGCTCTGGCAGCACTGTCAAAGGATGCGGCTGCAGGCGCGGCCCTCTCCCGAAAGGAGAGCATGGGAGAATGAAGCAGGAAGCACCCTACGTGGAGATAGAGAGAAGCATTATCAAGCAGTTCCGCAAGACTATTTGGAGGCCATTTGTGCGCGGCCTTCAAGAATATGAGATGGTGCAGAACGGGGACCGGATCGCGGTCTGCATATCCGGGGGGAAGGATTCCATGCTCTTAGCCAAGTGCATGCAGCAGCTGAAGCGCCAGAGCGATACGGAGTTCTCCCTGGAATTTCTGGTCATGGATCCGGGCTATCACCCGGCCAACCGGGCCATGATTGAGGAAAATGCTGCCAGGATGCGCGTTCCTATCCGCATCCTGGAATCCGATATTTTTGACGCGGTGGTGGATGCAGGCCAGTCTCCCTGCTATCTCTGCGCCCGGATGCGGCGGGGCTTCCTCTACGCCAGCGCCCAGAAGCTGGGGTGCAATAAGATCGCCCTGGGCCATCACTTTGACGATGTGATTGAGACAATCCTCATGGGAATGCTCTATGGGGGACAGATCAACACCATGATGCCCAAGCTCCGCAGCACGAATTTCCCGGGGATGGAGCTCATCCGCCCCCTGTACTTCGTGAAGGAGGAGGATATTCTGGCCTGGAAGGAGCACAACGGCCTTCGCTTTCTCCAGTGTGCCTGCCGGTTCACGGAGCAGATCGCCAGGGAGCAGGCGGCAAGAGAGCAGGCGGCCGGGGAGCCTGAGACAGGAGACAAGGCAGCCGGGGAGCCGGATGTCAGGGCCGAAGCGAAGGGCTTCGGCGCGGACATTGTCCACACCTCCAAGCGCCAGGAGATGAAGGAGCTGATCCGCCAGCTTCGGAAAAACAGCCCCTTTATTGACGCCAATATTATGAAGAGCGTGGAAAATATTAACCTGGACGCCTGCCTGGGCTACGTGCACAGGGGGGTCCGCCATCATTTCATGGATGAGTACGCATAAACAGCCTGCCTGCCGCATAGGCTTTCTTAAAAGACTATGAGGGATGGCAGGTGTTTTTATGGATTTGATAAAAAAGCGGCTACATATGAACCAGTGGAAGGGGAATGTGACCACCCAGATTACCCTGGATGATGATTTTATCGTGCCGGATACCCTGGACGATATGGAGCAGGTAATGCTTCACACGGGTGAGGTGCAGATCGAGAGCGTGAAGAACCAGGGCGATAAGGCGGCGGTGAAGGGGCGGCTGGAATTTCAGGTTCTCTACCGGAAGGAGCGGGGCGGGCTGCAGGCTTTAGGAGGGGCGATTCCCTTCGAGGAGACTGTGAACACGCCGGGGCTGGAGGAAAAGGACTATGTGGGCCTTACCTGGATGCTGGAGGACCTGAACGCGGTTATGATTCATTCGCGGAAGCTGGGAATTCAGGCCATTGTTACCCTTCAGATTCGAATCGAGGCGCTTCGGGAGACAGAGGCAGCTGTGGACGTGGCGCCGGGAGGACTCGGAGCCGCAGCAGACAGTGCGAAATACACATCTGCTGGGAGCAGCGGAATGAAATTCACACCCCAGGGGGACGAGATCTCGGGGCCCGTGCAGGCGGAAACGCTCAAGCGGAGGATCAGCGCGGCAGCCATTGCGGTGCGCAGAAAGGATACATACCGTATCAAGGAGGAGCTGAGCTTAAACGGAGGGAAGCCCAATATCGGCCAGCTTTTATGGCGGGAGATGAAGCTGCGTGACGTGTCGGTAAAGCCGCTGGACGGAAGCCTGCACCTGGAGGGGGAGCTGACAATCTTCGTGATTTACAGCCCGGAGGACGAAGAAATGTCATCGCAGTGGATGGAGGAAACCCTGCCATTTTCCGGGGAAATGGAAATGGGCGATGTAAAGGAGGAAATGATTCCAATGATTACCGTGCGCCTGGCGCATGGAGATCTGGAGACAAAGCCGGATTATGATGGAGAAATGCGGGAGATGGACGTGGAGGCGGTGCTGGAGCTTGACATCAAGCTGTACGAGGAACAGGAGGTGGAGCTTCTCAGCGATATGTACTCCAACGGGGCGGAAATTGAGCTGGAACGGCAGGAGGCAGCCTTTGACCAGATTCTCGCCAGAAATGTCTGCAAGACAAAGCTGGCAGAAAAGGTAACTCTGCCTCAGGATGCCAAGATTCTGCAGATCAGCCACAGCGAAGGAGCGGTAAAGCTGGACGAGATAGAAATAGCGGAGGACAGCCTGCAGATCGACGGTGTGCTGGAGGTGACACTGCTGTACCTTACCAGCGACGACGCGGCCCCTGTTCAGGCCTTTCAAACGCAGCTCCCCTTTCACTGTGCAGCGGAGGCAAGAGGTATTCGGGAGGACAGCGTGTACCAGCTGGACGCAGGACTGGAGCAGCTGGGAGCCGTGATGATGGGCGGCGGTATGGTGGAGATCAAGGCGGTGATCACGCTGGACTTTCTGGTTCTCCAGCCGGTGACAGAGCCAGTGGTCGTAGGAGCCTCCGTGAAGCCCATAGATTTAAAGAAGCTCCAGGAGCTTCCGGGCATTGTGGGCTATATTGTTCAGCCGGGGGAGAGCCTGTGGTCTGTGGCGAAGAAATTCCACACTACGGTGGGAAACATCATTACAGCCAACGAGCTGGCCGATGACCAGGCCAAGGCAGGACAGCGCCTGCTGCTTGTAAAGGAAATCGCCCAGGAGTGACGAGGCGGGGAAAAGCAGCCGAGAGCCTGCGCATGCTGCCTGGCCGCGCGCCCTTGATGGGCTGGCCGGGCAGCAGAGACGGGTTTTTGTTTTTTTGCGGAAATACTCTGGCAATTGGAGACAGACCCTGGTAAAATATAGGTGGCCAAATGAAGTGGTCCTGACAGAGGAAGGAAGGCCGCAGCCTGCGGCGCAAGGAGGAGGTACAGGTATGGAGGAAAAATGGCAGAAGCTGAAGGAATGGGTGGATGAAAGCAGCAATATTGTATTTTTTGGCGGAGCCGGGGTATCTACAGAGAGCGGGATACCTGATTTCAGAAGCGTAGACGGCCTGTACAATCAGAAGTATAAGTATCCGCCGGAGACAATTATCAGCCACAGCTTTTATGTGCGCAATCCTGAGGAGTTTTACAAATTTTATAAGGACCGGATGATCTTTGCCGATGCCAAGCCCAACGGCGCCCATCGGGCGCTTGCAAGGCTGGAGCAGGAGGGAAAGCTGAAAGCAGTGATTACCCAGAACATTGACGGCCTGCACCAGATGGCAGGGAGCCGGGAGGTGCTGGAGCTCCACGGCTCCATTCACAGAAATTACTGTACCAGATGCGGAGAGTCTTATGATCTGGACTATGTGAGGAACAGCCAGGGAATTCCGCGCTGTACCTGCGGCGGCATTATCAAGCCGGATGTAGTGCTGTATGAGGAGGGGCTGGACCAGCGTATCCTGAGAAAATCAGTGGAATACATAGCCCGTGCAGACATGCTGATTGTCGGCGGGACCTCCCTGGTGGTTTACCCGGCGGCGGGGCTCATTGACTACTATAGGGGAAATAAGCTTGTACTGATCAATAAGAGCGCCACATCCCGGGATTCCCAGGCGGATTTGGTTATCAATGACAGCATAGGACAAGTCCTGGCAGCGGCGGCAGGCCTGGCGTAAAGCCCTCTGCAGCCGCGCCGGATGACATAATTTTAAGCAAAGGAAGGAAGCAATATGTACAAGGCAGCAGAACACAGATATGAGAGGATGAAATATAGGCGCAGCGGGAGAAGCGGCGTTCTTCTGCCCCAGGTGTCCCTGGGACTCTGGCAGAATTTCGGGCTGGAGAAGACACTGGAGGAGCAGAAGGCCATTCTTTTTAAGGCCTTTGATCTGGGAATTACCCACTTTGACCTAGCTAACAACTATGGAGCGCCGGCCAGGGGACTGGCGGAGGAGAACTTTGGAAGGGTTCTCAAATCCGACCTGGGACAGTATCGGGACGAGCTCTTTATCTCAACCAAGGCAGGCCATGAGTTTTGGCCCGGCCCTTATGGAAACTGGGGCTCCCGCAAGTATCTGATGGCCAGCCTGGATTCCAGCCTAAAGCGGATGGGCCTGGAGTATGTGGATATATTCTATCACCACAGACCCGATCCGGAGACACCGATGGAGGAAACCGCGGAGGCGCTCTCCGACATCGTGCGCCGGGGCAAGGCCCTCTATGTGGGCATTTCCAATTATTCTGCGCTTGAGGCCCAGCAGATGCTCCGCCTGTTAAAGGAAAATAAAACACCCTGCCTGCTTCATCAGCCGCGCTACAATATGTTTGAGCGGGGCATAGAGGATGAGCTTCTGGGAGTTCTCGACAGAGAGGGAACCGGATGCATCTGCTACAGTCCTCTGGCGCAGGGGGCGCTGACGGACAAGTACCTGAAGGGAATTCCTGAGGGATCACGCGCCGCAAAGAAGGGCACATCCGTGGGACAGCGCTACCTCAGTGAAGAGAATATCGAACGGATTCGGGCGCTCAACCAGATGGCCCAGGAGAGAGGCCAGTCTCTGGCCCAGATGGCTCTGGCCTGGGTGCTTCGGCGTCCGGAGATTACCAGCGTGCTTGTGGGCGCCAGCAGACCGGAGCAGCTGGAGAACAGTGTGCAGGCTCTGGATAGACTGGACTTTACCCAGGAGGAGCTTGACGCCATCGACAAGATTTTGGCGTAAATAGGCGCGGAAGGCATCCTGCCCGCCGCGCAGCAGTGATGAGGGGCGGAACACATGACAGAAAAATTGAATTACGAGGTGGGGGATGTGGTAAAGCTGAAGAAGCCCCACCCCTGCGGAAGCAGTGAATGGGAAATCCTGCGGGTTGGAGCGGATTTCCGGCTCAAATGCATTGGCTGCGGCCACCAGATTATGGTGCCGCGGCGCCTGGTGGAAAAGAATACAAGGGGACTGACGAAGGCGGAGCAGTCCTAGACATCCAGGCAGTGAAAAATTAGGCGTTTTTCTGTGCGGCAGCCGCAGCCATAAGCCTGCGGACCGGCTCCTGCTGCTCCCGTATGCTCTCGGGGGGCAGGATGAAGGCCTTCGCCTTTGCGGTGTAGATAAAGTAGTATCCGCTGCGGCTGACTATCCGCCAGATATCCTTCCAGTAATAAAATGCGTGCTCATTTTTGTTGTAGGCGAGAACTCCCTCGGCGTCCAGCTCCAGGGTATAAAACCACCGTCCCTCTGCGCCAAGCTGGTGAGCCTTGCAGACCGCTGCGTTCTCAAGAAGGTAATTTTTGAAGAGAATAGCGGGGGGAAGCACCATAAAGATGAGAAACATAATGCCAAAGGAGGAGCTTCCCGTACAAAAATGAAGGATGGAGAGGCCGAGCATAAAAAGCATAAAGAGAAGGTACTTATACCATATCCCGGTGCGGATAAAGGTGTGATAAAAATTATACGCAGAAAAATCTTTTTTCGTGATATAGCATTCTATCTTGATCTTGGATGTATTTCCCATAGACATTCCCCCTGTATTGTATTTTAATAGTGCTTTTGCCGTCAAGGACAGCAATTTTCTAATATAAATACTAAAACGTTATCTCAAAAAAAGATAGAGGAATATTGCATAATATAAATGCTAAAACATTGTTTATCCATACAAAATTGAATAATTTGCATAAAAATGCTTGAATTCATGAATATAAACAAGTAAAATCACCTTGTAATTGATAGAACGTTTTATCAAAGGAAACAGGAACAATGAAAAGGAATGTAACCATTCACGATGTTGCCCAGGCAGCAGGTGTATCCGGCGGAACTGTCCACAACGCGCTTTATGGCAAGAAGGGCGTCAGCGATGCAGTGCGCAAAAATATACTTCGGATTTCCGAGGAGCTGGGATATAAGCCGAACATGGTAGCCTCTGCCCTAAAAAGAAAGCCGAGGAAAATTATCGTGTCCTTCCCGGAGCCAAAGGGAGATAACAGATACTATTTTACCTATCTCTGGAAGGGATACAGAGGGTTTCAGGAGGAGCTTTTATCCTACAACATTGAGGCCATTGAGGTTCCCTACAATGATACCCGGGAAAAGAGCTTTACTGCGGGGATTATGCAGGTACTGCGCCAATTTGACAACCAGATTGACGGAATTATAACCGGCGGCCGCTTTTTTGAGGATGCTCTTGCAACCCTGAAATATATGGAAAAGCGCCATATTCCCATAGTGCTGGTAAGCGAGGAGGCGACAAATATCAACTGCCTCAGCTGCATTCAATCCAACCACACCACGGATGGCCGTCTGGCAGCAGAGCTGCTTTCCTCCCAGCTGCGGGGGAAGGAGAAAATTCTCATCTGCGCCGGGGATATGCTTCTTCCATCGAACCGGCTGAATGCAGAGGGCTTCGAGGCCTATCTCAAGGAGAACCAGTGCAGCTGCGGGCTTGTGGAGATATACGGGGTGGATGTGTATTCCCAGATTGTATCCTGTTTGAAGACAGATCCGGATATCAAGGGACTTTATTCGGTAAATGCCAGGTGCAGCCTGCTCTTGGCCCGCGCCGTGGAGGAGCTGGGGCTTGCCGGGCAGGTGCGTCTGGTGGGAACAGATCTGTTCCCGGAAAGCGCAGAGTACATGCAAAAGGGCGTGATCTGCAATATTATCCACAAGGGCGTAGAGCATCATGCCCGGCAGGGAATGCGGATTCTGCTCAACTATCTGGCCAAAAATGAGGAGCCGGAGCAGTCCTACTATCTGGATAAATCCATTGTTATTTTCAGGAGCAACCTGCAAGAATATTTTAAGGGATAAAGAGGAGCGTTTAGTTATGAAAAAAATACATGTGTTATCAGCAATGTGCATGGCAGCGGTTCTGGCGATGACAGGCTGCGGCGGCAGTGAGTCTGCGTCTGCTACAGCGGCAGAGACGGCTGCGTCCGCCACACAGGCGGCGGCCGGTGAGGCGGAGGAGACCTCTGAGGCCGCGGCAGAGCAGGCAGCG
>CALWMT010000082.1 GCA_944382045.1 uncultured Enterocloster sp.
GTATCAAACACCATATCAAGCTCGAATTGCATAAATCGATATTTTTTAGCCACAAGTGTTACAAAAACGCTTGACCACAACAGTTCACACCGATCGAGCAAATTTTGCACAGCAATCGTAAAGTTCATCGCATCATCCGCTATTTTGCCTGCAACAATATCGTACTGATGCCTTTGCTGCCGCACTTCCGGAAATGCCCCTTCTTTTCTGTGAGCTACTACGCAGTGCAGCCATTCTGTATCCGCATCAGTGAATGCATGCAAATTCAGATTTCCTGTTGGATTAAAACGGTAGGTTGATACAACGCCATACTCCTGTTCCTCAGAAATAATGCCCTGGCTTTTCGCTTTCTTGAGGGCTGTTCCAATGAATTTTTCTGCCTGTTCTTTTGATGTGGGTAGTTCAATGAATAAACCCATGGAGCGTAAAGCCTGAGTTCCATCACGGCAACTTTCTTAAATCCCAATCTTGTCAAAATTGTTGGATGAGCAGCGCAATATTCCTTATTTCACGTTCAAAAAAATAGTGGAAAGCGGAATATAAAAATCATCATATAAGGAAACTTTAACATTTGTTTTATACTGCTCTTTTTCCGTCTCTGATAATCTAATATAATCCGGGAAAATACGATATACTTCATCCAAGTAAAATTTTTGATCTATGAGAAGGTAAACCTCCACTGATTTTATTTCTGGATTTGCAAGCCAATATTCTTTAACGCCACATATTTCATATAGGTTTTTCTTAATACCTCTATCTCGTTTTTCCGTTCCTGGCGAAAGTACCTCTACCACCAGATCCGGCGTTCCATAGATTCCATTATCTCTAATGATATCTTTGCTGCATATAATCATCACATCTGGAATAACTCGATCCTTCTCACTTAAATACACATCCATTCCCGCTCCGAACGCTTCGCATTCTTTTCCCTCTAATTGATTTCCAAATGCCCTGAAAATATTCCAGCAAACTCGATTATGATTTATGGTAGAGCGTAGGGACGTTAATAAAATTTCCCCATTGATCATTTCATCCAAAAAATCTTCTTGATATGTTAAATTATCATTCATGGTAGCCTTCATCATTAATTAAAAGCTCCTCTGTTTTTTATATTGTAACAATGGCATCGTTGCATGTCAAAACATATTGCAATAGGCAGGGGTCATTAACTCAATTATATAATAATTCCTTTTGGTTCTTAAATTATATACCAAGAAAAACTTTTTGTATTGAACTTACAATTAAATTATATACTTTCCATCCTATCACGTTTTCAATACGCAAAAGAAAAACGCCGCAGGCTATCGGAATCTTTCCGATCACCCATGACGTTTTTCTGCATGTTAATTTTCAAGCTGCTCTTGTTTCAAATATAAATAGAAAACGTATTTTCGCTTTTTGCACCCTTTATTACAGATGAAATAGAAAACACATTTTTGTTTTTATATCCTTTATTAAGGATAAATAGAAAAGCCATTTTTTGTTTTTTACTCCTATATTAAGGATATAATGCAAAAAATTGCCTGTTTTTAAAGCATTTGTTACAGATGTAATAGCTTATTGCAGATATAAATAGAAATTAACACTGGAACGTACTCCCCACCTTATAATCTGCCTTCATGCTTTATCCAATCTTATCTGCGGCTGTTTCCTTCCCACTGTCTTTATTATACACTCACAAATTTTTTTGTGTTGAACCCGCAATCCAGTTTAAACGGTTTTTTCATAAAAAGGATCAGACCATTCACAACTGCAAACAGCCCGACCCTTTATACCCAAAACATAATTCCGATATAAATGTAAATTTTTTCCTTGCTGGATTGCTATAATTCCTTTTCCTTTTCAGAAACACTTAATTCCCTTATAAATGTAAAAAAATACGAATTTGATTCTGATATAAATGTAAAAAATCCTTTCAGAACCAGACTCTCATAATTCCTTTACAAATGTACATTTTTATCCAGGAATCTTTATTCTATGAGGCTTCCTAAAATTGGTAGTTCCGATATAAATGTAAAAAAATCCCGCTTTCCGACTCGTATAATTCCCTTTAAATGTCTTAAATTCCCTTATTAATGTAAATTAACACCTACCCCGCCGCCCCCACGCCTGCCGCCCACCCCGTGGACCAGGCAATCTGCAGGTTATACCCCCCGGTAACCGCATCCAAATCCAGAACCTCCCCGGCAAAGTACAGCCCCGGCGCCTTCTTTGACTCCATGGTTCCCGGGTCAATCTCCTTCACAGCCACCCCGCCCTGGGTGATGATGGCCTCGTTAAAGCCCCGCAGGCCCGTCAGGGTAAAGCAGAGGCTCTTTGTGATCTGCACCAGGGCCTGGCGCTCCTCCCGCGTAACCGCATTCACCCGCTTCTCCGGGTCAATGCCGCTTCTGCGGATCATCACCGGGATAAGCTTTGCGGGATAGAGCTTGTCCAAAGAATTTTTAAACTGCTTGTTGGCGCTCTCAGAGAAATCCCGGAGAATCCGGGCGTCCAGCTGCTCCGCGCTCAGGGCGGGCTTTAAGTCAATCATGAGGGCCAGGGGAGATTTCTTAAGAGCCTTTGCGCAGAAAGAGCTGGCGCTCAGCATCAGGGGCCCGCTGACCCCGAAATGGGTAAACAGCATCTCCCCCTGCTCGCAAAAGAGCCTCCTCTTTCCCTGGTGCACCAGAGCCTCCACATTCTTGAGGGAAAGGCCCTGAAGGGCCCGCACATCCTCCGCCTCCTCCGCCACAAAGGGAACCAGAGCCGGAAGCAGCTCCGTCACCTGATGGCCCGCCTCCCTAGCCCAGGAAAACCCGTCGCCGGTGGAGCCCGTGGACGGGTAAGAGAGGCCGCCGGTGGCCACAATCACCCCGTCGCCGCCAATCTGACGCCCGCCGCCGCAGAAACCGCCGCCCGGCAAATTTCCGCGCGGCCCGCCGCCAGAAGAACCGCCGCCCGACAGACCTCCGCGCGGCCCGCCCCCGGCAATAATCCCCCGGCACCTTCCGTCCTCCATCCAGAGCCCTTTCACCGGCGCATTCAGATGAATCTCCACCCCGGCCTGTCTGAGAAGCCGCTCCCAGGTCCGTATCACATCCGAGGACTTGTCAGACTGGGGAAATACCCGATTTCCCCGCTCCACCTTCAGCCGAAGGCCCCCGTCCTCCATAAGGTTCATCAAATCCTGGTTGGAAAATCCGTAAATGCTGCTGTAAAGAAAACGGGAGTTGGTCACCACCCCGTCAAAGAGCTCTTCCACCGGGCAGGCATTGGTCACATTGCAGCGCCCCTTTCCGGTGATAAAAAGCTTCTTTCCCAATTTCTCATTTTTCTCAAACAGGCTGACCCGGCAGCCTGCCCTGGCCGCAGCAAGGGCTGCAGCCATACCTGCAGCCCCGCCGCCGATCACCAGGATATGTCTCCTGTGCTCGCTCATCCTTTAACTTCCTTTATCTTTTTCTCCAGAGCGTCGACCACTGTCTTCAGCACCTTCACCCTGGCGTAATGCTTATCGTTGCCCTCCACCACAATCCAGGGCGCGTAGGTGGTTGAGGTGCGCACCAGCATCTCATTCACCGCCTCCTCGTAGGCATCCCACTTGGCGCGGTTGCGCCAGTCCTCCTCGGTGATCTTCCACTGCTTGGCCGGATTTTCCTGGCGCTCCTTGAACCGGCGCTCCTGTTCATCCTTGTCGATATGGAGCCAGAACTTTAAGACAACCGCCCCGGCATTGGCCATGTGGGACTCCATCTCATTAATCTCCTGGTAGGCCCGCTTCCACTCCGCCTCCGTGCAGAAGCCCTCGATCCGCTCCACCATGACCCGTCCGTACCAGGTCCGGTCAAATATGGCGATGTGTCCTGCCTTGGGCACATTGTTCCAGAACCGCCACAGATAATGGTGCACCTTCTCGATATCATTGGGGGAGGCCGTGGGGTTCACCCGGTAGCCCCTGGGGTCCAGATGGCTGGTCAGCCGCTTGATGGCCCCGCCCTTTCCCCCGGCGTCCCAGCCCTCAAAGCCGATAACCACCGGGATCCGCAGCCGGTAAATCTCGCTGTGGAGCTCGGAAAGCCGCTTCTGAAGCTTCTTCAGCTTCTCCTTGTACTCCTCGTCTGTCAGGCTCTTGGAGAGATCCACGCCGGAGAGCACCCCATTTTTAAAACGCTCTCTGGCGCCGGGAACCGGCTTCTCCGGCTTCTTCTCCTTGGCCGCCTTCTCGCGCTCCAGCTCATACTCCAGCCGATCCGTCACCGTGGTGATAATCTTTAAGGCCGCGTAATCCTTGTCCAGGCACTCAATGATGGTCCAGGGGGCATAATCCGTATCCGTCCGCTCCAGCATCTCCTCATTTACCAAAAGATACTTGTCAAACTCCTTGTTCCGCTCCCAATCCTCCTTTGTCACCCGCCAGGACGTCTCCTTGGAGGCGTCCAGCTTCTTGAAGCGCTTCTTCTGCTCCTCCTTGTCAATATAGAGGAAAAACTTGATAATCACCGTGCCGTCGTCGCTCAGCTGCTTCTCAAAGGAGAGAATATCCTGGTAGGCGTCCCCCACCTTGTCCTCCGGGGTCAGCCCGTCGAACCGGTCCACCTGGACGCTTCTGTACCAGCTCCGGTCAAATATGGCGAACCGCCCCTTGGCCGGCGTCTTGGTCCAGTAGCGCCCCAGGAAGGGCCGCATCTGCTCCTCCTCGTTGGAGCGGTTGCAGGCATACACGTCAAACCCTCTGGGATCCATGGCCTGAATCAGCCGGTTGATCTGCACGCCCTTGCCAGCAGCCCCCATGCCCTCAAACACAATCATCACGGGAATCCCCTCCGCCTTGCACTCCCTCTGGAGCAGCCCCAGGCGCTCGCCGGCCTTGTCCATAGCCTCCTTGTAGTTCTTCTTATCCACCTTTTTGTTCAAGTCGATTTTTTCCAGCATACCGTCCCCTCCTGTTCTCCTTAAGCCCTCGGGCAGCAGACAGCCTCTCTGCCGGCCAGCCCTGCAGACTCTTGATTTTACACACAGTATACCATAATTTTACTGATAATAAAACAAAAAAGCGCAGATTTTCTGCGCTTTTTCTATATCCCCGGCTGCTATTCAGACGGCTTTTCTGCCATCTTACAGCTCTGCTGTCACAAAAATATCGTAAATAGCCCGGATCGCGGTCTCAAAATCATCGTTCTTCACGCCGATGATAATATTCCACTCGCTGGAGCCCTGGTCAATCATCTTGATATTCACCCGGGCATGGGCCAGCGCAGAGAAAATCCGTCCCGCCGTTCCCCGGTTGGAGCGCATCCCCCGGCCCACCACAGCGATGAGGGCCAGATCGGACTCCAGCTCCACCACATCCGGATTCACCGCCCGGTGGATGCCCGCGATCACAGACTGCTCATAATCCTCAAACTCCGACTGGTGCACAAAAATAGTCATGGTGTCAATGCCGGAGGGCATGTGCTCAAAGGAAATGCCGTACTGCTCGAAAACGCTTAAGACCTTTCTCCCAAACCCCACCTCGGAATTCATCATGGCCTTCTCAATATTGATGGAGCAGAAGCCCTTCTTGCCCGCGATTCCCGTGATGGTATGTCTGGGCTTGCGGCAGGTGCTCTCCACAATCAGGGTTCCCTTATCCTCCGGCCGGTTGGTGTTGCGGATATTGATGGGAATGCCCTCCTTGCGCACCGGGAAAATGGCGTCCTCGTGCAGCACCGTGGCGCCCATATAGGCCAGCTCCCTGAGCTCCTTGTAGGTGATTGTCTCGATGACCTCCGGATCATTGACAATCCTGGGATCCGTCACCAGCATACCGGACACATCCGTCCAGTTCTCATACATATCCGCGTGAATGGCCCTGGCCACAATGGCCCCCGTCACGTCGGATCCGCCCCGGGTAAATGTCTTCACCGAGCCGTCCCTCTTTGCCCCGTAGAAGCCGGGAATCACCGCCCGGTCCAGAGACTCCAGGCGCTCCGAGAGCTCCCGGTTGGTCTCCTCCGCGTCAAAGCTCCCGTCATCGTTGAATACAATGGCCTCCGCCGCGTCCACAAAGGGGAAGCCCAAATATTCCGCTATCACAATTCCATTTAAATACTCGCCCCGGGAGGCCGCGTAGTCCCTGCCCGCCCCTGCGATAAAATTCTCCTCTATCTTGTCAAACTCCGGATCCAGATTCAAATTCAAATCCAGCCCGTCGATAATCTCCATGTACCGGTTCTTTATCTTCTCCAAAATCTTCTTGTAGGCGCCGCCCTGGGAAGCCGCGTCGTAGCAGGCGTAGAGCAGGTCCGTCACCTTCTCGTCCTTGCTGTTTCTCTTTCCCGGAGCAGAGGGAACCACATATCGCCTGGACTTATCCGCGCGGATAATATCCGCCACCTTCTTAAACTGGCGCGCGCTGGCTAATGAGCTTCCGCCAAACTTAACCACCTTTTTCATTTTCTCTCTCCCTCACTTGTTCTCACTGCGTAGGCCCCCGGCTCTCGCAGGGCATTACAAGTGCAAATGATACCCTACTTTATATTATATGTCAATACTTTTCAGACAAAAAATTTGCCAGAGAAGGACAAATGTCTCTCTCTGGCGAACATATCATTCCGCTATGTTTTCTGACGGCGGCGGGACGGACGGCAAAACGCATTTTCCCATAACACTCCGGCAGCCCGCAGCTTTTCAGCCCTCGTAGGCCTTCATCTCCTCATTCACCCGCGCCTCGCAGGAGCGCATGGCAAGGATGGTCTTATCCATCAGCTCCTCCAGGCTCCAGCCAAGAGCCTCAGCCCCCTCCTTGATCACATCCCGGGAGCATCCTGCGGCAAACCGCTTGTCCTTGAACTTTTTCTTCAGGCTGGACACCTCCATGTCCATAGTGCTCTTGGAGGGACGCATCTTCGCTGCCGCCCACACCAGGCCTGTGAGCTCGTCCGCGGCAAAGAGAATCTTCTCCATCGGATGCTCCGGCTTCACATCGCTCACCAGGCCGTATCCATGGCTGCACACCGCATGGATCAGCTCCTCCTCAGCTCCGCCCTCCCGCAGAAGCTCCGGCGCCTTTTTGCAGTGCTCCTCCGGGTACAGCTCAAAATCAATATCGTGGAGCAGGCCCGCCATGGCCCAGAAATCCGCCTCATCCCCAAAGCCCTGATCTTCGGCAAACCACCGCATCACGCCCTCCACAGTGAGCGCGTGGAGAATGTGGAACGGCTCCTTGTTATATTTTGTCAGCAGAGCCAGGCCCTGCTCCCTTGTAAGATTTGTCTGCATACCAATCTCTCCCTTCTGTATAAATCCAAACACTACCACTGTACCACTATCCGGATATAATTTCAACCGCAACCGTCAAGGCGTCCATTGACGCCGCAGCGTTTTAGAAATATACTGTTACATATATTACAACTGGGAGGTATTGCCATGAATTATCGTCTGGCACAGAAAACTGATATTGACCGCTTAGTCTCCATGGCGGAGAGCGCCAAAGCCTATTTCCGCGAAAACGGCATCGACCAATGGCAGAAGGGAGAGCCCAATGCCGCCTGCATGCTGGACTCCATCGGGCGCCAGGAGATATACGTGCTGGAGGAGGACGGAGAAGTTATGGCCATGATCACCATTGTCTCCGGCCCGGAACCAAGCTACGCTGCCATTGACGGCGCCTGGCTGAATGAGGAGCCCTACTGCGCCTTCCACCGGGTCTGCGTGGACAGCGAAAAAAAGGGCCGGGGACTGGCCGCCCAGCTCTTCTCCCAGGCGGAAGGCACCGCCCGCTCCCTGGGATTTTCCAATATACGGATCGACACACACCCGGACAACCGCTCCATGCAGAGAGCCCTGGAAAAGAGCGGCTTCATCCGCTGCGGCTGCCTGATCCTAAAGGATGGCTCCGAGGCCGGGGATCCCCGGTTCGGGTATCAGAAGGTTTTAGGAATTTCCCGCTAGCTTTTCTAGCGTTTTCCCCGCAAAACGGAACGTATTCTTCTTCATATGTCTATCCTCCCCGTCCAAAAACAGGGACCGCCAAAAGCAGTCCCTGCACCGTTCGAATTACCTAAAATACTCCACCCCAGCCTCAAACACCTTCAAATCCTGCTCCCCGTAGATGTTCACCGCCACGGACTCGCCCCGGCGCTCGCAGTGGGCCATCTTGCCGAAGATGCGGCCGTCCGGGCTTGTGATGCCCTCGATGGCCATGTAGGAGCCGTTGGGATTCCAGTACTCGTCCATGGTGGGACGGCCCTGGTCATCCACATACTGGGTGGCCACCTGCCCGTTGGCAAAGAGCCTGGAAATCCAGGCGGCATCCGCCACGAAGCGTCCCTCGCCGTGGGAGGCCGGGCTGCAGTACACACCGCCCAGCTCCGCCTTGGAAAGCCAGGGAGACTTATTGGAAACCACCTTGGTGTAGACCATCTTGGACACATGGCGTCCGATGGTATTCATGGCCAGAGTGGGAGAATCCGGCCCCTGGGCGCTGATTCCTCCCTCGGGCACCAGGCCCAGCTTGATTAATGCCTGGAAGCCATTGCAGATGCCCAGCATCAGGCCGTCCCGCTCATTTAACAGGCGGTGAACCGCGTCCCGTATGGCCTCATTGCGGAACACAGCGGCGAAGAACTTGGCGGAGCCCTCCGGCTCGTCGCCTGCGGAGAAGCCGCCGGGGAACATCACGATCTGGGCCCGGTCCACAGCCCTCTTATAGGCCTCCACAGACTGGCGGATATCCTGGGCGCTCAGATTCTTAAACACCAATGTCTCCACCTGGGCGCCGGCCCTCTGGAAGGCCTTGGCGCTGTCGTACTCGCAGTTGGTTCCCGGAAATACCGGGATAAATACCCGGGGCTGCCCGATCTTATGATCGCAGATGTAGGCCGCATCAATGTGGTACAGCCTCTCCTGAAGCGCCGCCCCATCACCGGAGGCCTCCCTGCCCGTGTGGGTGGGGAACACATCCTCCAGGGGCCTCATCCAGGCCTCAAGGGCCTCATCCAGGGAGAGATGCGTGTTTCCGTAATCAAAGGCTCCGCTGTCCGTCACCTCGCCGATCACCGTGTAGGAAATGGAGAGCTCTCCCACCCTTCCGTCCGGCACCTCGCAGAGGACATCGCCCCAGCCCGGCGCGAAGAAATCCCTGGGATCCACATTGTGCTCAATCTTTACGCCCAGCTTATTTCCAAAGGCCATTTTGCTCACAGCTTCCGCCAGGCCCCGCTTCTCCACCGCGTAGGCGGAGATAATCCGGCCGGCCTTAATATCCTCAAAGAGCTTCCCATAGCCGTCCATAGCCTGGGCATAATCCGGAAGCTCAAAGCTGTCCTTTGGCAGCCGGTATACCACCAGCTTGCTGCCCGGCCGCTTAAGCTCCGGCGTAATGATATTTTTCTCACTGTTCACGTCCACCGCAAAGGACACCAGGGTGGGCGGCACATCGATCTCCCCCTGCTCGGCGTCAAA
>CALWMT010000083.1 GCA_944382045.1 uncultured Enterocloster sp.
GTCTCCCCCGACGATCTGGTGCGGGACTACGGCTGCGACGCCCTGCGGCTCTATGAGCTCTTCGTGGGACCGCCGGAGCTTGACGCGGAGTGGGACGATAGGGGCATCGAGGGCGTGTCCCGTTTCCTGAACCGTTTCTGGAACCTGGTGATGGAAAATAAGGACAAGGACATCGAGCCCAGCAAGGAGATGCTAAAGCTCCGCCACAAGCTGGTCTACGACATCGAGCAGCGCTTCAACCAGTTCAGTTTAAACACCGTTGTCTCTGGCTTCATGGAGTACAACAACAAGCTCATCGATCTGGCGAAGAAGGAGGGCGGCGTTGACAAGGAGACCTTAAAGACCTTTGTGATCCTTCTGGCTCCCTTTGCTCCCCATCTGGGCGAGGAGCTGTGGCAGCAGCTTGGCGGCACGGACAGCGTATTCCATTCCCAGTGGCCGGAGTGCGACGAGGAGGCCATGAAGGACGACGAGATCGAGATCGCCGTTCAGGTCAACGGAAAGACAAGGGCCGTCATCACGGTGCCGGCGGATATTTCCAAGGAGGAGGCCATCGCAAAGGGCAAGGAGGCCGCTGCCGGAAAGATCACGGGAAATGTGGTGAAGGAGATCTACGTTCCCGGCCGCATTGTAAACCTGGTGGTAAAATAAACGATAAAAATTTAGACAGCGGGCAGGAAGCTGCCGCCATCTAAACAAATAATTCCCAAACGGACATAAAAAAGGGGGAGTCCCAGCATCTGCCGCACCGCGCGGCCTGGGGCGCCCTCTTTTACAATGCACCTGGCGGCACACGATTATGAACCGGAAGAACCTGCGCTTGCGGCGCTTCCGGGAAAGTTTCCGCTCCCCACGGAAAAGAGATCCCGGGCAATTTTGATAAAATGCATGGCGGTGGACGGACGGCATCAGGGGGAGGGACTTTTAAATCTCCTGGTGCTGCACCTGACAGAGTACCAGATGGAACGCGGCCGTACCCGTCTCTTTGTCTGCACCAAGACAGGGGCCGCGCCCTTCTTTAAGGATCTGGGCTTTTACGAGGTGGCTCAGGCTCTCGGGAGGGCGGCCTTCCTGGAAAACAGAAAAAACGGATTTGCAAATTATATAAAGAAGCTGCAGGAGGAGACCCGCAGGGCCTTCCCCGAAGGCGCGGCGAAGGGAAGGGGGGAGACCGCATTTGAAGCGGGCGCAGTGGTCATGAATGCCAATCCCTTTACAAAGGGGCATCTCTATCTGGCCAGCCAGGCGGCCTCCCGGTGCGGCATCCTGCATATCTTCGTGGTGGAGGAGGAGCGCAGCCTGATTCCCTTTTCCGTCCGGTGGGATCTGGTGAGGAGGGGGACCGCGCATCTGCAGGAAGCGGCGGGGAAAATGATGGGGGAGTATTTTGCGTCCAAATTCGCGGATCGAATCTCGGAATACGCCGTGCGGGCCCTGCTCTACGAGGTGGCGGTATCGCCCAAGCCCGGCCTTGTGGACCGGTTCAACCAGGGCTCCCACAGGGATATGGATTTTTATTCCTTCCTGGGCAGCGCAGCGGCCCTTGGACCGCATTTTCGGAATATGGTCAAGATCGGTATGGATACGGCGGGGGATACCCCTGAGGAGACCTTTTACCGGCTGCAGTACGAGGGCATCAATGCGGAGGACTCCATGTACCGGGCGGCGGGAAAAGCGAACACCCATAAGGGGGCGATTTTTTCCGTGGGCATCCTGTGCGGGGCGGCAGGGCGGCTGGGAGCCTTGGGAAAGAGGCTTACGGCCCATGCCATCCTGCGGGAATGCGCCTCCATGACAGCAAAGCCGATGGAGGAGTTCTTCCGGTCCATGGACGCCGGGACGCAGCGCACGGCGGGCTGCGCAGTGCTTCTCCACCTTCTGGCGGAGGCGGAGGACACCAATGTGATCGCCCGCTCTGACTACGACACCTATAGAGAGACAAAGGAGCGGCTTAAATCGTTCTTAAAAGAGAAGCCCATCCCGGAGGAATCGTGGCTTAGGGATATGGACAGCCGCTTTATAGAGAAAAATCTGTCGCCGGGGGGATCCGCAGATTTGCTGGCTCTCTGCTGGTTTCTATATTTTGTGGAGCCGGTTCCCGCTTAGGGGGGACCGGCCAGCTTTTTTGCCAGCATTTTCAGAAGGCTCAGCTTTTTCTGCTCTGAGGGAGGCATGTGGGCGCTTAAAATGCTCACCATAAGGGCGGTTTCCTGGTCGTTAAAGGAGAGTCCCTTCTGGCGGGCCTCACGGTTTATGGAGGCAAGGGCCTCCGCCAGGCTGTTTTTGTCCGCGCTTTTCAGCCGTTCGGAAAAGCGGGTGAGAAGCTCTATCTTTTCACGGCTCATGGATTTGAGCCGCGGATCCTGCTTCCAGCTGTCGTCCATATCTATGTATCCTTTCTATAAAAAAAGATGGCAGCCGGGAAAATGAAATCCGGCTGTGTGTGCAGGGCAGCGGCCCGCGGCGATGGACTCTAGGCCATAGCCTGCAGGGCGGATATAACCATCTGCATGGTTTCAAACCGTGACTGCTGCTGGGGGGTGAGGAAGCGCCGCAGCTGGTCCATGGGGGTTTGGCCGTCCATAAATGTCTGGGCCATGTCGATCAGATCCTGCTCCTCTGGATTGCCGTAGGGGCGGATGGCCTTTAGGAGGTCCCGGATGGAGGCGGGCTTTTTTTGCTGCTCTAAGGAGCAGATGCCCATGGCCGCCACCTCCTCATTTTCAAAAAGCTCAAAGGTCCTGCGCAGCTCCTGAAATTTCACAAAAAGGGATACGGCCCTCTGCTCCGTCACATTTAGGTAGGGGAGAGCCGCCTTGATCATCTGCAGATGGTGGTCTCCTACCAGATAGTCCAGATCCGTAAGCTTATATTCGTCCGATGGATTCATTACTGTTTCACCAGCTTTTTCCTGATTTGTTTTAACATATGCGTCCCTGCCTGGTTCCATGCCAGGAATTTGCGGAGGGCGTGGGCCTGCGCCGGATTCCTGCATATATTACAGTATGCAGAAGCTGCCCGGCGGGCAGGCAGAAGAGCGATGGCTGTTCGGCGGACAGTGCAGAATGGAGAGGAGGGCTGCCCTATGTACAGCAGGCTGGTAATTGAGGGCAATGCTGTTTATGAGATAGATGAGGAGTGCGCGAAGGAAAAGCAGAGCTCCGGATTTGGACGAAGGAGGCGGGAGCTGGGGCAGGCAGGCATGTCTGGTCCGCAGAAAAGAGAACAGGGAAGATAATTCGTCATCCGGCAGGCCGCGGAGCTGGTATCAGCCGCCCCCTGCCGGATGCTGGTGTGTCAGGGGCCGGTGCAGCCCTCCCTTGAAAAAAGGCGGAGCGTCCCGAGGGACCTCCGCCTGCGTGCGTATGAGCCGCAGATCAGCAGCAGGAGCTGTTTGTGCCGCCGCAGCAGCACAGAATTAAGAGAATCCAGATGAGCTCACTGCATCCGCATCCACATCCGCAGCCGCAGTTATTATGTTCAAAACCGCCGCCAACACCGCCGCCGCAGCAGCACAGAATCAGGATGAGCCAGATGATGTTGAAGCCTCCTCCTGCCGCGCATCCACATCCGCATCCACAGTCACAACCGCAGTTTGTTGCTGCTACATCACTCATGTTTGTTCCTCCATGAAAAGATTGATTACACTGTATCATATGACACCCAGCTTGCTCATGTTTCCCATGATTCATAAAAATAAGGGAAAATTTAATGGTACATGCCAGGAAAATATGGTAGAATCGACATGACAGCCAAGAACCGGCGCGGGGATAGGCCTGCCGGGGAGCGTCAGAGAGAGGAGCAAAAAAATGGATCAGAATCGACTGTATTATCAGTATCCCTATATTAAGAAATTCACAGGTACGGTGACCAGCTGCCGGGAATCGAAAAAGGGAACCTGGCTGGTCAGGCTCAGCCAGACTGCCTTCTACCCGGAGGGGGGCGGACAGCCGTCAGACCGGGGGACCCTGGGCGGAGCACGGGTCCTCTCTGTGCATGAGAGAGAAGGAGAGATTGACCACGAGGTGGATCAGCCCCTTGCGCCGGGCACAGAGGCGGAGGGAATCCTGGATTGGCAGTACCGCATGGACAACATGCAGCAGCACACTGGTGAGCACATCCTGTCCGGGCTGATCCACCGCCGGTTTGGCTATGATAATGTGGGATTTCACATGGGCTCGGAGGAAGTGACCATTGATTTTAACGGCCTTCTTTCACAGGAGGATCTGGATCAGCTGGAGAACGAGGCCAATGCCCTTGTGTATGCGGATACGAAGCTGCGGATCTGGTATCCCGGCAGGGAGGAGCTGGCGGCCCTGGATTACCGCAGCAAGAAGGAGCTCACCGGCCTGGTCCGCATTGTGGAGATTCCGGGAGGCGATATCTGTGCCTGCTGCGGCACACATGTAGAGAGAACGGGAGAAGTGGGCATCATTAAGATACGGGGAATGATCCACTATAAGGGCGGGGTACGGCTTTCCATACTCTGCGGCCGGCGGGCGCTGGAGGACTACCGGCAGCGTCTGAACGACGCGACCGAGATTTCCGTTCTCCTATCGGCCAAGCTGGGAAAGGTACCGGAGGCAGTGAGAAAGCTGAAGGAGGAGAGCCAGAGGCAGGCAGCGGCAATCAGCGGCCTGTACCGCCAGCTCTTTGCCTTAAAGGCAGAGACGTATCCGGAGAGCGAGGAGGTGCTGGCTGTTTTTGAGGAGGGGCTTTCCCCGGTACAGCTGCGGCAGTTTGCCACCCTGCTCTATGAGGAGGGAAAGGGGAGCGTGGCCGGCGTGTTTTCAGAGGATGAAAATGGCGCCTTTCAATATGCGCTTGGCAGCAGCAGGTTTGACATGCGGGGACTCAGCCGCGGGATGAACCAGCGGTTAAATGGACGGGGAGGCGGAAGCTCCCTGATGGCGCAGGGCACATTCCGGGCAGGCAGAGAGGAGATTGAAGCGGCCTTTTTTGAGGAGGCCCGCAGATATCCAAACAAATAAGAGGTTAATGCGATGAATTTAAACAATGATACGCTCCGAAAGCTCAGGGGCTTGATTCTCTACACCGTAGCTCTGGTGGCTGCGGCTATAAATTATAAGAGTATCCTGGAAATCGGAAGGCTGCTTCTTGGCTTTGTGTGGCCCTTCATTCTTGGTGCGGCGATTGCCTTTATTCTCAATGTGCCCATGCGCAACATTGAGCGCCATCTCACCTTTTTTAAGAAGGAGAGCAGGCTTAGACGGCCGGTGAGCCTGGTGATCACCCTTGTGCTGGTGTCAGGCGTACTGATACTGGTGCTCTTTGTGGTGGCTCCCCAGCTCCTAGAGACGCTGATGAGCCTGCAGCGGACCATCCCGCTGTTCTTGGGGCAGGTGCTTAGAAGCGCGGAGGAGCTGTTTGCCAGCTATCCGGAGCTGCTGGACATGCTCAACCAGCTGGACCAGACTGCGCTTGACTGGACAAAGATGCTCAATGAGGTGGGAAGAGTTCTGGGCACCGGTGCCGGCTCTATGCTGAGCACCACATTTCTGGCGGCAAAAACCGTTGTAAATGGGCTGTCCACCTTCCTTATCGGCTTTATCTTTTCACTCTATATCCTGCTCCAGAAGGAGACGCTGAACCGGCAGGTGAAAAAGCTGCTGCGGGCCTTCCTGCCGGATGGAATCACGGAGCAGCTCCTTGGCATTGCCCGGCTGACAGAGCGCACATTCTCCAGCTTCCTCACGGGACAGTGCGTGGAGGCAGTGATACTGGGAACTATGTTTTTTATAACGATGACCGTATTGGGGCTTCCCTATCCGCTTCTCATAGGCGTGCTCATCGCCTTTACCGCGCTGATCCCTGTTTTTGGAGCCTTCATCGGCCTGGGAGTGGGTATTTTTCTCATGCTGATGGAGGCGCCTGCGGACGCTCTGATTTTTACCGTTACCTTTTTTATCCTGCAGCAGATCGAGGGGAATTTCATCTATCCCCACGTGGTAGGCGGCTCTGTGGGGCTGCCATCCATCTGGGTCCTGGCTGCGGTCACGGTAGGCGGCAGCATGATGGGCGTGGTGGGAATGCTGGTCTTTATCCCGCTGTGCTCTGTGTTCTACGCGCTCCTGCGGGACAGCGTGAACAGCCGGCTGAAGAAGAAAAGAGAGCCGGAGAGCGCAGAGGCGGGGGAGGACAGCGGCCAGGCAGACCAGAAGATCTCTGGATAAGCGGGCAGTTCCCTTATCTGTTTTCCTCCGCCAGCCGCTTTTCAATATCCTCTAGGAGGGAAATCGGCAGGCGCAGGCCGCCGCGGCCTGTGCCGATCTGGATATCCGGCTTGTTGGCTCCGTGAAAATCCGATCCGCCGGTGGGAAGAAGGCGCAGCCTTCGGGCGATGGAGGAGAGCTTTTTGACCTCCAAGGGGTTGTGGGAGGAGTGATAGACCTCCAGCCCCTGCATCCCCAGGGATGCCAGGCGGGCAATGAGCTGTTCTGTGGCCCGGTCTCCCAGACGGTACTGGAAGGGATGTGCCAGGGATACAAAGGCGCCGTTTTCCAGAAGAATACGGACCACCTCCTCCGGGGGAAAGTGTTCCTTGAGGGGGCAGTAGCGCCCGCCGTATTGGAGATATTTTTTAAAGATCTGTTCCCGGGAGGAGCCGGCCCCTCTGGCGAGAAGGGCCCTGGCGACATGGGCCCGGGTGATCACGGTATCCGGATTGCCGCCGGTGAGCTCCTCCTGGGTAAAGGTGATCCCATCCCGGGCAAAGCGGGCCAGCATCTCCTCATTTCGGCGGTCCCTGCGGGCGCGCATGGCCTTCAGAAAATCCTCAAAGCCTGCCTCGCCTGGATGAACAAAAAGTCCCAGAATATGGAGCTCCTTGTCCTCATAGCTGCTGGAGACCTCGATTCCAGGTATCACCCGGACGCCGGTCTCCTCCCCGGCAGCCATGGCCTCAGCAGTGCCGGCGGTGGTATCGTGGTCTGTCAGGGCTATGGCAGAAAGGCCGGCCTCCTGGGCCAGCAAAACCACCTCCCGGGGGGAAAGGGTGCCGTCAGACGCGTTGGAGTGGACATGCAGATCGATGAAACACATTCGGAAAAACCTCCCTGAAATACTTTCTTCATGATTTAACAACATTTCTTTTATATATAGTAACACGAATTTCACAATAAGTAAAATCGTCAGGAAAAATTAAAAAAAGGCAGTTCCATTTTACTTAAAGTATGCTATACTACATCTTGTGATAATTAAGTGAAATGATAGGTGGATAGAATGAATCGATTGGAGAACAGCGGCAGACGGGATTCTGGACCTGGAAGGAGCCGGGCGAAGGGCGCGGCAAAGGGATCAGGAGGAAGCCGTGCCAGGGGAAGCTCATCTTACCGGTCCGGACAGGCCGGCCGGATGAATGCAGTGCAGACCTCGAGAAGGAACAGCAGCTACCGGAGGAAAAAGGATCCGAACTATAAGCTGACCGCACTCATAGGAGTGATTCTGCTGGTTGTCATCCTATGTGCAGCCCTGGCCCTATATGGCAGGGGAAGGACGGCCAGCACAGAGGAGTCCTCGACGGAGGCGCCGGAGACCGAGATGATACAGGAGGTTACAGTGGATGGCGTCACCATCACGGGGATGTCAAAGAGCGAGGCCAGGGAGGCGATTCTCGCAGAGTTTCCCTGGGCGATGACGGTGGCCTTTGAGGATGACGTTTATGAGGTAGAGGATTTGATGGCCTGGAAGGTGGATGCCCTGCTGGATGAGATTTACAGCGGGACGCCGAAGGCCAGCTATACATTGGATACAGACGGCATGGAGGAGGAAGCGGCCCAGGCTGCCGAGGCCTGTGCCTCCCGCTGGGATAAGGCGGCGAAGAACGGCTCCATTGACAGCTACGACGCGGAGAACGGCGAGTTTACCTTTGCCGGAGAGGAGGAGGGCTTTGCCATCGACCAGGAGAAGCTCGCCCAGGATATTCTGGCAGCTCTTGAGGCGAAGGACTTCGACGCAGAGATAGAGGCCGAGGGAAGCGCGGTGGCCCCGGAGATCACCGCAGCTCAGGCAAAGGAGCAGTACAAGACCCTGAGCTCTCTGACCACGAAGACCACGGCCAACAGCAATCGGAACACGAACATCCGGCTGGCGGCCGAGGCAATCAATGGAACCATTGTGAAGCCAGGGGAGGAGTTCTCCTTTAACGGCACAGTGGGCCAGCGCACTGAGGCCAAGGGCTATAAGGGCGCTGCTGCCTACAACAACGGCGAGGTGGTACAGGAGATCGGCGGAGGCGTCTGCCAGGTGTCCACTACCCTGTATGGGGCGGTGTTCCGGGCGGGACTCGAGATTACCTACAGAAGGTCCCACACCTTTGAACCCAACTATATCACGCCGGGGCAGGATGCCACGGTGAGCTGGGAGCAGCCGGATTTTAAGTTCCGCAACAATTCCAGTGCGGCCATCGGAATTCGGGCCAGCTATTCAAATCAGAAGATGACGGTATCCATCTACGGCATACCGATTTTGGAGGAGGGTGTGACCTGGGATCTGGAATCCAAAAAGACGGAGGATGTGGCGCCGCCTGCGCCCACCTATGAGGAGGATCAGACCCTGCAGCCTGGCGTGGAGGTTGTGAAGAGCGCGGGAAGCATGGGAAGCCGCTGGGAGACCTATAAGGTTGTCTACAAGGACGGCGTGGAGGTTTCCAGGGAGCTGGATCATCGTGCCACCTACAAGGGACATGCGCCTGTAATCCAGCGCAATACCACAGGCATCGTTCTTCCTCCTGAGGAGACGACCACCTCGGCGGAGACGCCTGTGCAGACGGTGGATGGAATGCCGGAGGGATATGTTCCCAGCAGCTCCGCGGAGAGCGGAGGCCCGGGCGATCCATCCCAGGGTGATGTGAATTCTGGACCGGGTGTGGAGACCACGGCAGCACCGCCCTCCACCACAGCTCCGGCAGAGACGCTTCCGGCAGGGCCGGGAGAGGGCAGTGCCGCACCGGCGGAGAGTCCGCAGGAGTCAGAGAAGACGGATGCGATGGTTATTGCTCCGCTTGATCCGCAGGCATAGCTCCTGTTTCTAAAAACTTTATAAATTTTAAACCGCCCGGATGATAGAGCCTATTTTCCGGGCGGTTTTTATACTGTGCGGGGATTGTTTTTTTTGGCATAATTTGTACGAACTATTTGCATTTTGGGGAATAGTTGATATAATAATAACAGGTCAGTCCGCACGGGCCTTTTTTGTCTGTGCAGACTCTACATAATCACCAAAATTGCTAGGAGGAGATTAAGATGGCAAGAAAAATGAAAACCATGGATGGCAACCATGCAGCGGCCCATGCGTCTTACGCATTTACCGATGTAGCGGCGATCTATCCCATCACTCCCTCTTCACCTATGGCGGAAGCTACAGATGAGTGGGCCACAGACGGAAGAACCAATATCTTCGGTCA
>CALWMT010000084.1 GCA_944382045.1 uncultured Enterocloster sp.
AGGAGAAAGCGGGTCCTTGCCGAATCCGAGGAGGAGGTAAAATTCATCTGTCCATCCCCGTCTATGGCGATCTCAAGGCTTCCCTCCACGGTCTCTCCCCGGCGCCTTAGAATTGTCACCAGGCGGTAAATCATGGCATTGCGGTCCTCCGGCTGCGGGTAATCCCCCAAGTCCTGAATGGTCACCGAGTAGGCCAGCTCATTGTAGGCCAGGGGTGTGCCGTTCCGATCGTAGATATTTCCGCGGATGCCGGGGGTTGTGACGGTCTGCTCCGTCATCTGCATGTATTCATCCTGGTACTGATCTCCCTCTAAAATCTGCATGCGGAACAAGGTCCCAATCAGCCCGGAAAACATCACGGTAAACAGGACCGCCAGAGCAAAAAGTCTTGAGGTGATTATTTTTTTTACAAAATCCCATGCAATTTCAAGCAGCTCATTAAACAATCGGTATGTCTCTCCTTTTTCCTATATCGTCCACCCGTCTGCTGGCGGACAGGAACAGCCGGTAAATCAAGAGCGTGGTCACGGATGTAAAAATAATTTCCGGGAGCATAATGTTCCGAAAATAGTAGGGCAGGTCCAGCCGCCCCCGTATCAGAAAGCG
The DNA here is from genome assembly GCA_944382045.1 of uncultured Enterocloster sp. Classification (GTDB taxonomy): domain Bacteria; phylum Bacillota; class Clostridia; order Lachnospirales; family Lachnospiraceae; genus Enterocloster. The sequence continues at coordinate 607 of CALWMT010000084.1, forward strand.
GAACACATAAATGTACATGCAGTACATAAGCTCATTGGCAACGCTCAGGATCAATGGCAGATTGATGTAGTCCTCGTAGTAATATTTTGTAAAAATGCCATTTATATAGCCGATGTAGATGTAGATCAGTGTATAGAAGCCGAAGGGACCGCTGTAGAACAGATCCAGGAGCAGGCCGGAAAATACGCCGTAGAGCATTCCCGCAGTCCTTCCATGGATGAAGCCGAAGGAAAATGTCAGAATCAGCAGCAGGTTTGGAACCGCCCACAAAAATGGCAGCAGGGGGAATACGCAGTTCTGCACAGTAAAGGCCAGTACAATGAACAGCATATTGATAAGCACCTGTTTCAGCTTGGCATGTCTCAAGGCAGCTCCACCTCTTCCGTCTCTTTTAGCTGTGTGATCACAAGAACCTCCTGCAGATTATCAAAATCCGCTGCGGGAATCAGATATCCGGACTGTGTCAGATGATCCGGGTCGATCGTCACATCCACCGCGTAGCCAATCAATATGCCTGGCAGGAACTTCGTACTTATATTTGACGTGACAATCTGATCCCCGTTATTTAAAACGGTATCCTTAGAAAAATCCGTGAGCCGCAGGCGGCCCTGGGCATACAGGGTCAGATCCCCGGCCACAATGCAGTTGTAGGAGGAGTCAACAGCCATCGCTCCCACCCGGCTGGAGTCATCAATGATGGCACGCACCGTGGCATAATTGGCTCCCACATCCGTGACGATTCCTACCAGGCCGCCGCCGGCCACCACATTCATATCCACGGCAATTCCGTCCGCGCTTCCCTTATTGATGCGGAAAACCTGGAACCATTTCTCCGAGTCCCGCGCAATAACCCTGGCCCCGATCTTCTCATACTGCATGTAGTCCTGGTCCAGCTGGTAAAGCTCCCGCAGCCGCTCCAGCTCAAACTGCTCCGCCTGAAGCCGGTTGTTCTCCTCCGTGAGCCTGGCAATCTCCTGGCTCAGCTCCTCATTTTCCCGCAGGGCCTCGTGAAGGCGGCCATAATTGGTAAGCTCATTGTAAATGCCGGTACCCACCTTGTTGACACCGGACTGAATGGGTATGAGAAAATATCCCACCCCGTTGCGCAGCGGCTCCATGATCCCGTCCTTCAGGGAGGTGATGGAGATTAAAAGCACGCAGAGGGCCGTAAGGGCGATAAGTATATATTTGCTGCGTTTTGATTCCATGTACGAATATTCCTCTTTCTTTAAGCAGTCCTTTATTCTCAGAGCAGTCCGCTCTGGCGGAAGCTCACAAACCGCTTGTCTCCAATCACGATGTGGTCTAAGAGCGTGACGCCCACCAGGCTTCCCGCCTCCTTCACTCTGCGTGTGAGAAGCTTGTCCGACTGGCTGGGCTGCGGATCCCCGCTGGGATGGTTGTGCACCAGAACCATTCCCACTGCCAGACACCGCAGAGCCTCAATCAATATCTCCCTGGGAGTGATGATGGAGGCATTCACCGTTCCCCTGGAAACAAGGAAATCCCGGATCAGGGCCTGCTTTGTGTTAAAATACATAACACGTATCTCCTCCTGCTCCAGGTGGCGCATGTCTTCCATATAGTAATCCGCTATCTCCTGTGGATTAGAAAAGGCAGGCGCATTCTCCACCGCCTTGCGTCTCCAAATCCGCCGGGAAAGCTCCCCAATGCATAAAAGCTGGGCTCCCTTTGCCTTTCCGATGCCCTTGACGCTGCACAGATCCGCCAGGGAATAGTGGAGAAGTCCCACCAGGCCGTCCCCGGAGCCGCTAAGCTCCAGGATCCGATCCGCTAGCTCCAGGGAGTTCTCCTCCCTGGACCCGGTTCGTATAATCACAGCCAAAAGCTCTCCGTCGCTCAGTGTGCCTGGTCCCAGCCGCAGGCACTTCTCATAGGGTCTGTCCTCCTCGGGCAGATCCTTCATTCGTATTTTTGCCATAAGTCCTCCTGTTTACGCACCTCTCCAAGCACGCTTCCGGCAGTCTCCCCATGGTTCCTGCCGTTTTCAGGAAGAAGCAGTCTCCCCGGCCCCTTAGATCAGCCGGTAGATGATCAGCGCCACAGCCAGGCCGATGATGCTGGCCATGGTGATCTGAATGGACAGGCCGAAGGTGATGACCAGGATGCCGAAATTGATCACAAGCGGCGAATCAAGGCCGAAGGACTGCCCGTAGTTCAGCCAGCTGAGCCAGGAGATCCCCTCCGCCAGCTGCCCCATGAAACCGCCCAGCACGATTCCCGCTAACAGCATGATCAAAAGAATCCAGAAATTTTTGTACCGCATACAGCCTCCTTATCCGTCCATATCAGCATACATATTACCATAACTTTCCTGGACTGTCACCTACAATTTCTCGCAACAGCTCAGACGGCTTTAGGCCGGCCAAGAAGATACCCGCCGTCTAAGCCATTACAGCTTCACAACCCCATCGTCCGCCAGCTGCTGAAGGGACTGTAGAATGCCCAGCTTTGCATGGTACCAGGTAAGTCCGCCCTGGAAATACACGGCGTAGGGCGGCTTGATGGGGCCGTCAGCCGACAGCTCGATGGAGGAGCCCTGGACAAAGGCGCCAGCCGCCATAATCACCTGGCTGTCGTAGCCGGGCATGTCCCAGGGCTCCGGGGTCACAAAGCTGTCCACAGGCGCAGCCGCCTGGATGCCCTTGCAGAAGGAGATCACGCCCTGAGGCGTGCCGAAGGTGATGGCCTGGATAATGTCGTGCCGGGGCGTATCCCCTGCGGGGAACACCGGGAAGCCCAGCCGCTCATAGATGTTCGCCGCATAGATGGCGCCCTTTAAGGCTCCGGCAGTCACCACCGGGGCCAGGAAAAATCCCTGGAACATAGACTGGGTGATGCCCAGGGTGGCCCCCAGCTCCCGGCCAAGTCCCGGGGCAGTCAGGCGGCAGGCCGCGCGCTCTATGCAGTCCTCCCTCCCGGCGATGTAGCCTCCGGTGGCCGCCAGGCCGCCCCCAGGATTTTTGATCAGGGAGCCCACAATCATGTCCGCTCCCACCTGGCTGGGCTCACGTGTCTCCGTGAACTCCCCGTAGCAGTTGTCCACCATGCAGATCACATCCGGACGGATGGATTTGATAAAGGAAATAAGCTCCCCGATCCGCTCTACAGACAGGGTTGGGCGGGTGGCATAGCCCTTGGAGCGCTGAATGGTCACCAGCCGGGTCCTTTCGTTCAAGGCCGCGCTGATGCCCGCATAGTCAAAGCTCCCGTCGGGCCGAAGATCCACCTGGCGGTAGGATACGCCGTATTCCTTTAAGGATCCCACGGAATCCCGGATCCCGATCACCTCCTCCAGGGTGTCATAGGGCTTTCCCACCGGTGAGAGAAGCTCATCCCCTGGACGCAGATTGCCGGAGAGAGCGATGTGCAGGGCGTGAGTGCCGCAGATAATCTGGGGCCGCACCAGGGCGCTCTCACAGCCAAAAGCATCTGCGTATACCTTTTCCAGGGTTTCACGGCCCAGATCATTGTACCCATATCCTGTGGTGGCCGCAAAATGGATGTCGCTGACCCGATTCTCCTGCATAGCCCGGACCACCTTCAGCTGGTTATACTCCGCCGTGCGGTCGATGGCCGCGAACCGCTCCTCCAAATGCTTTTCGATCTCTCCCGCAAAGTCCAGCACCTGGGCGCTGATCCCCAGGGACGCGTACATTTTCTTCAGCATATCTTGTTCCATGTATATCTCTTATCTCCTATCATTTTCTGAGCGCAGGAATCCTTCCTCCCTGCACTCGTTTATAATCTGTGAAAATACCCGGTCCTGCTCCCCCGGCTCCCCGTCCAGATTGAGCCAGCGCACATCTCTCTCCCGCTTAAACCAGGTGAGCTGCCGCTTGGCAAAATGCCGGGTGTCCCGCTTCAGCACATAAACCGCCTCGTCCAGGCTGCATTTTCCGTCCAGATAATCTAAAATTTCCTTATAGCCCAGCCCCTGCATGGCCGTCTGTCCCCGGCAGCACCCCATCTCCCGCAGCCGGGACACCTCCTCCACCAGCCCCTGGCTGAGCATCTGATCCACCCGCTTGTCAATCCGGCCATAGAGCCTCTCCCGGTCCATGGTGAGCACGTAATACAGGAAATGGTAGTCCGCCTCCTTTTTGCGCATCGCCGCGTTGTGGCGGGAAATAGGCGTGCCGGTGAGCCGGAAGTATTCGATGGCCCGGATCACCCGCTTCACATTGTTGGGGTGAATGGCAGAGGCAGACTCCGGATCCGCCTGGGCCAGCATGGCGTGAAGCACCTGGGGCGCTCTCTCCCCCTCCCGGCGGGCCAGATCATAGAGCTCCCTCCGCACAGGGCTGTCCTCAGTATCCTCCTCAAACTCCACGCCGTAGAGCAGGGCCTGAATGTAAAACCCAGTGCCGCCGGTGATGATGGGGAGGTGCCCCCTGGCATAGATGCCCTCCATGGCCTGCAGGGCCATTTTCTGAAAGGCCGCCACATTGAATTCCTCCCAGGGATCCAGCACGTCGATCAGGTGGTGGGGTACGCCCTCCATCTCCTGGGCCGTAATCTTGGCGGATCCGATGTCCATATGGCGGTACACCTGCATGGAATCCGCGCTGACAATCTCCCCGTCCAGGGCCTTTGCCAGGCGGATGGACAGGGCGGTTTTTCCCACAGCAGTGGGGCCTGTCAGAATGATAAGGGGTTGTTTCATGGCTCCTCCATTACGCGGCTGCTGTTTCAGACAGCTGCCGTTACACAATGCGCTTAAATTTCTTCTCCAGCTCGTACTTTGACATGGAAATGATGGTGGGCCTCCCGTGGGGGCAGGCGTAGGGATTCTCCAGGCTGAGCAGCTGTCCGATAAGCGCGTCCGCCTCCGCCGGGGACATGGCGTGCCGGCCCTTCACCGCTGCCTTGCAGGACATGGAGGCCACCTTGTCCCAGATCATGTCCGGGCTGCCAAGGGCTGTGTCCTCCGAAAGGCCATCCAGCATTTCAAGGAGCAGATCCTTTCTCGCCAGGGAGGGCAGATTGGCGGGCACGCCCCGGACCGCGTATTCCTTCCCGCCGAAGGCCTCTATCTGAAAGCCCATATCTGCAAAGTAATGCATGTATTTTTTGAGCAGCAGCTCCTCCCCGGGGCTTACAGTCAGAATGATGGGGGGATCCACCATCTGGGTGCCAAACTCCCGGTTCTTAAGCATGTCCATGGTGTGCTCAAAGAGCACCTTCTCATGGGCGGCGTGCTGGTCTATGATAAAGAGCTTCTCCTCAAATTCCACCAGCCAGTAGGTGTCAAAGAGCTGGCCGATGAGCTTGTGCCGGGAGCGGGACTTGGGATCTAAGAGCCTTTCCTCAAAGAGATCCAGCTGTTCGGCAGCCGGGGCAGCCTTTTTAGGACTCTGGCTCTCCTGGCGCTCCCCTGCCGGCTGCGCCCCTGCCGGTATTTCCTCTGTCTGCCCTTTTTGGGCCCGCTCCTCCCGCAGCCACTTTGGCACCAGATCCTCCACCAACGAGGGGCGGGCGGGGGGAGCCTGCCTGTAGAGCCCATCCTTTTGGGCGGCGTCCGCCCCCGTCTCTCCTGCCATGGCCTGCCTTCTGCGGATCTCAAAGGGCTCCGGGCGGGGGAATCTGCCGGCGGACTGCATGCCCTTTGATGGAACGGCATCGTTCTCCCTGCGGTTTTCTCCAAGCTCCACCGTGGGGATCAGCTCCTCCTGCGAGAGAGCCTGGTGCAGGCAGTCAAGCACCGCCTTATACACCCGCTCCCCATCGGAAAAGCGCAGCTCCATCTTGGTGGGATGCACATTTACATCCAGGCTCTGGGGATCTATCGCAAAATACAGCATGGTGAAGGGGTATTTGTGCTGCATCATAAAGGGCTTATAGGCCTCCTCTATGGCCCTTGCCACAATCTGGTTCTTAATGTAGCGCCCGTTGATGAAATAGTTCTCGTATCCGCGGGTGGAGCGTGCCAGCACCGGCTTCCCTATGTATCCCGTGATGGAGATGCCGTCCCCCCTCCAGTCAATCCCTATCAGGCTGGCCGCTGTCTCCCGGCCGAACACCGTGTAAATCAGGTCCTTTACATTGCTGTTTCCCGAGGTGTAGAGCTTGTTCTGATTGTTCTGGATAAAGCGGATGGAGATATCCGGCCGGGAGAGGGCGATCTTCTCCACCAGGGAGGCCACATGGCTGCCCTCGGTAGGAGGCGTCTTTAAAAATTTCTTCCGAGCCGGGGTATTGTAGAATAAATTTCTTGCAATGATGGTGGTGCCCTCCGGGGCCCCAATCTCCTCCATCCCCCTCTCCCTTCCGCCCTCAATCTGATAGCGGGAGCCTGTCAGGCTCTGGGGTGTTTTCGAGATCAGCTCCACCTGGGAGACGGATGCGATGCTGGCCAAGGCCTCCCCTCGGAATCCCAGGGAGGATACAGAGAGAAGATCCTCCACTGTGCGGATCTTGCTGGTGGCATGGCGCAGAAAGGCCAGAGGAATCTGGTCCGCGCTGATGCCGCAGCCATTGTCCGTCACCCGGATAAGCTCGCACCCGCCCTCCTTGATCTCCACAGTAACCGCCGTGGCCTGGGCGTCGATGGCATTTTCCAGCAGCTCCTTTACCACAGAGGCCGGGCGCTCAATGACCTCCCCGGCGGCAATCTTGTTGATCGTGTTCTGATCCAAGACGGTAATGGGCATCCTATCTCCTCCTTATAAAACACCTACAGCTCCAAAAGTCCTGGAAGAACCTTGACCCGCATAATGCCTGCCGCAAGATCCACCTCCAGAATGCAGTCCTTGATGGCGGGCAGCATGAGATCCTTCCTGCCAGGGCAGGACACCAGATACACATCGTTGGCGCCGGTCTCCAGCACGTCCTTTAAGGTCCCCAGGGTATTTCCCTCCTCGTCCTCCACGCGGAGGCCGATCAGATCTCCGATAAAGTACTCATCCTCCTGAAGCTCTACCGCCTGCTCCCTGGAGATGAGAAGATCCTTCTGTCTCCAGGCCTGCACCGCATTCATATCATCATATCCCTCAAATTTCAGGATAACCATGTTCTTAAAAAATTTAACATTCTGGATCTTTAAGGGAATTCGCTCCTTCCCTGTATCCAGCCAGACTTCCTCCAGTTCCAAAAAACGTCCTGCGTCATCCGTGGTTGGATAAACCTTTACCTCTCCCCGTACTCCGTGGGTGGTGGTGATGACGCCGACTCTGAGCATATTTTCCATACAACCTCCGCAGGCGTCCGAAGCACGGACGCCGGATGCACCTATTCGAAAGAAAACCGCCAGGCGGAAAGTCCGGCGGTTTTCTTTCAATGTAACTGTTCTGAACGGTTACCCTTGCACTACTGAATCTCAACGATCACTTTCTTGTCTTCCTTGGACGCGGCGGCCTTGACCACGGAGCGGATTGCCTTGGCGATCCTGCCCTGCTTGCCAATGACCTTGCCCATATCATCCGGGGCCACCTTGAGCTCAATCAAGGTATCCTCGCCCTTCTGTGACTCGGTTACAACCACTTCATCCGGATTGTCCACCAGTGCCTTGGCGATCACTTCGACTAATTCCTTCATCTCTTCACCTCATTTGCAATTACTGAATGCCGGCGATCTTCAGAAGCTTTCCAACAGTCTCCGTGGGCTGTGCGCCTGTAGCCAGCCACTTCTTTGCTGCCTCCTCATCGAACTTGATTACGCTGGGATCCTTGGTAGGATCATAGTAACCAATCTCCTCGATGAATCTTCCGTCTCTGGGAGAACGGGAATCCGCAACTACGATTCTATAGAAAGGAGCCTTCTTCTGTCCCATTCTTCTAAGTCTCATCTTTACTGCCATGTTGATTCACCTCCTTATATACTGGTTCTTTTCTATAGACATACAGGACAATGCCTGTTTGACTAACATATTAAAATGGAAGCTTCATCTTGCCGCCCATCAGGCCGCCCAGTCCGCTGAAACCGCCCTTGCGCTTGCCGCCCATCAGGCCCGGCATCTGCTTCATCATCTTCTTCATCTGGTCGAACTGCTTGACCAGACGGTTCACCTCGCTGATGTCTACCCCTGCACCCTTGGCAATGCGCTGCTTGCGGGAGGGATTCATAAGTCCTGGATTGGCCCGCTCCTCCTTTGTCATGGACAGGATGATGGACTCCACACGCTTCAAGGAGCGCTCTCCCTCGTCCATATCCACACCGGAAAGCTGGCTTCCCATGCCGGGCATCATGGAGAGAATGCTTCCCATGCCGCCCATCTTCTTAATCTGCTGCATCTGGGTCAGGAAGTCGTTGTAATCAAACTCCGCCTTGCGCAGCTTCTGGCTGAGCTCCTTGGCCTGCTCCTCATCCACCTCGGCTGCCGCCTTCTCGATAAGGGACTGAATATCTCCCATGCCGAGAATCCGGGAGGCCATCCGATCCGGGTAAAACTGCTCCAAATCTGAGAGCTTCTCTCCCATACCGATATAGAGGATTGGCTTGCCGGTCACCGCACGTATGGACAGAGCCGCACCGCCTCGGGTGTCTCCGTCAAGCTTTGTGAGAATGACTCCGTCGATGCCCACCTTATCATTGAAGGTGGAGGACACGTTCACCGCGTCCTGTCCCGTCATGGCATCCACAACCAGGATGGTCTGATCTACCGTGAGGGCTTCCTTAATCTCCGCGAGCTCCTCCATCATGCCCTCATCAATGTGAAGGCGTCCCGCTGTGTCCAGGATAAGCACGTTCATATTGTTCTTGGCCGCGTGCTCCCTGGCC
>CALWMT010000085.1 GCA_944382045.1 uncultured Enterocloster sp.
CAGGTGCTCCGCTATAACTCCTCCTTCACGCTGGCGCTCTATGCCGCCATGGATATCTATATCCACTATGATGGCTGGAGTATGGAACAGATTGGGGACTATCTGGAGACCATTATCGGGATCTCGGATCCTGAGGTCACCGCAGAGGTCTACTATCAGATTGTGGATAATCCGGTGAATTACCTAGAATATTACGTGGGATATATGGAAATTATGGATATGAGGGAGCAGGCGGAGGAAACCCTGGGAAATGATTTCTCCGCTCTGGAATTCAATCGTTTTCTCCTTGATATCGGCCCCGCCCCTTTCCGGGTGATAAAGCCCTACTTTAATGAGTGGCTGGTGGAGCAGGCCGGGTGACGGACGTCTCTCCAGACGTCCGCTCCTTGCCAGAGGCACAGCCGGACAGTCCTATATCCGCATAGCCACTTCCCCGTGAAACGGGTACTGGGCCATGGCTTCTCTGGGGAGCATATAGTATTTGTACCGGTTCGCACCGGAATCTCTCCCGTCATTCCAGCACACATCAATCTCGTAGGCCTGGCCGTCTATCATCACTTCGTTCCAGGCGTGGCTGCTGCCGCTTGCCCTGACACAGTCAATGCCAGCGCCCTGGCAGAGCGCCTTAAACAAAAACGCATAGTCATTGCATTTGCCCAGTCTGCTCTCATAGACCTGTAAGAAAGTATACCTTACATCCGTATAGTTATATGACATAAGGCTGCAGATCCAGTTGTTGAAAATGTCGATGGCCTGAAGCTCATCCATCCCGTCATATACTCCCAGCTGGGGGACCACATCGTAGGTGTAATTCAGCCAGGCATACAGCTCATAAGGGGTACAAGCCTTTTCGCTGCATCTGTTATTCAGCCGGCTGCTCACAATCACCTCGCAGTTTCCTTCCGGCCCCCTCTGAAGCCCTGCCCACACACAGTGCATATTGCGTATCTCTGTTCCCTCGCCTGTCTGGATGGTATATTCGTCTGTAAACGTCTTTATTTTCTCCTTCATCAGGCTATTGAACCACTCTGTGGAAATACTCGGGTAGTCCCTGCTGGTCAGAACTACCTCTTCCACACTGGGATTGTTCATGAAATACATCAGGGTCGCGTCAATGGCCCTCTGCTCTTCCTCTGTCAGGGTGACTCCCTCCCGGACCGTGTATACCGGCGCGGTGTCCTGAAGCTCCACTGTGCCCGCAAAGGCGGAAAAGGTCATAAATAAAGCTGCCACAAAGCTGCACACGATTGTTCTGATTTTCATACTCTTTTTCTCCTAACATCCTAAGTAAGCATTTGCAGTTTCAAACAAATACGGTCACGCTGCCTGCTGGGCAATCCGATTCACCTGCCTTTCCCAGAACCGGCCGCCGGCTCTGCCTTCCATCCGGAGAATCCCGTCGATCTCTCTGTCCTGAATATAGCCGTAGGCATCCAGCATAGCTGCGGACCGCGACGGAAGCTCTGCAGGCATCTGTGTGGTGTCAAAAATTCCCAAGCGCAGGGAGGCTTCCGAAAGTTTTTCCAGCATGAAGGCCTTATCCACGCTTCCCCGAACCAAAGGCTCGCTCCGGATAATCCTTTTCAGCTCTTTCATGTCCTCCACCGGATAGGCCAGGTTAGGACACATACGCTTTAACAGCATGGAAACCCGTCTTAAGGTTTTCCTGCCCTCCCGGTTCTTTGGTTTCTCCACCGCTCCCTCAAAAACAATAGGAAATACCGGAACATAGGGGTCGTTTGTAAACACGGCGCACAGGATCACTTCCCTGGGCTTAAGGGAAACCTTATAGCTGGCAGAGATGCCCACGGCAAACACATCCTTTGCGTCCACAACCATTTTTTCAAAAAGGGCGGGCACAAAGAAGTTCCGGGAGTAGGCTGCCCCGTCTGCAGAGATCAGGGCTGAGTTTGCCGCGCGAAACAGGATATCCTCGCACTGGGAGCAAGAGAGACTTCTGTACTGCCTGACTGCCTGCCAGAGCTCGATCCTTGAAATTCCATCCTTCATTCGGTATTTCTCAAGAATCCTCTCCCTGTGTGCGGCGGCTCCCGCCCTCTGGGCCCGGGTCATAGGCAAAAGTCCTGCCTTCTGCCGGTACTGCTCATAGCCCTTCACACTTTCCTCCAGCATTCTTTCCTTCATAAATACACGCATTTCAATGCCCTCCTTGCTCTCAATAAATTAATCGGGGAGATAGGCAGAGTTTTCTTCTATATTTCGTAACAATTTAGGCGGCGGACAGGAAGATGCCCGCCGCCTAAACTGTTACAATATTTCGCCTTCATCCCGTTTATGAACCGAAGTATAAATTCCCCCTTTTTACAAATACTACATGTATCGGCAGCCAACAGGATAAATGTCAGAAAGTAAAATGGAGGAATTTTGGTATGAAAGCTACAGGTATTGTGAGGAGAATCGACGATCTGGGCCGGGTGGTAATCCCCAAGGAAATCCGCCGAACCCTTCGTCTGAGGGAAGGTACGCCGCTAGAAATATTTACGGACAGAGAGGGGGAAATTATTCTCAAAAAATATTCGCCCATGATGGAGCTCACCGCCTTCGCCGGACAGTACGCGGAGGCCATGGCCCAGTCCACCGGGCTTTTGGTATGTATCACAGATAGAGACCAGGTCATCGCTGTGTCCGGCGGCGCAAAAAAGGAGCTTCTCCAGAAGACCATCAGCCCTCAGCTGGAGCAGGTGATCAATGAGCGCACCTCGATTCTCGCAGGGAAGGATGACAAGGCCTTTATCCATCTGGTCGATGAGGAGCTGGAGGGGGTCACCGCTCAGGTTATCTCCCCCATCATCTGCGAGGGGGATGCCATCGGCGCAGTGGCCCTCTTAAGCCGGGAGCCCCGGGCCAAGTTCGGCGATATGGAAACCAAGCTCGCCTCCACGGCTGCTGGATTTTTGGGGCGGCAGATGGAGGGATAAAAGACCGCAAAAAGGCAGCCCGAAGGCTGCCTCTACATATCCTCTGAAGGCGCGCTACAGCACCTTTTCCAAAAATGACTTCGCCCGGTCCGTCTTAGGATTGGAGAAGAACTCATCCGGCGGAGCATCCTCCAGTATCAGGCCGTCGTCGATAAAGCAGATCCGATCCGCCACCTCCCTGGCAAATCCCATCTCATGGGTGACCAATGTCATGGTGATGCCCGTGTGGGCCAGCTCCTTGATTACCTCCAGAACCTCCTTCACCATCTCCGGATCCAGAGCGCTGGTGGGCTCATCAAAGAGCATAATCTTGGGCTCCATAGCCAGGGCCCTGGCGATAGCGATTCGCTGCTTCTGCCCGCCGGAGAGCTTGCCGGGATAGGTTCCCGCCTTCTCCGTCAGTCCTACCAGCTTTAAGAGCTCCATGGCCTTAGCCTCAGCGGCCCCCTTCTCCATCTTGTTGACCTTCATGGGGGCGTAGGTCATATTTTCCATAACGGTCATATGGGGGAACAAATTAAAATGCTGGAACACCATGCCAATGTCCTTGCGGATGGCCTGAATGTCCGTCTTGGGGGCGGTGATGTCCCTTCCCTCGATAAACACCTGTCCCTTGGTGGGACGCTCCAGAAGGTTCATGCACCGAAGGATGGTGGATTTTCCAGAGCCGGATGGGCCGATCAGGGTCACAACCTCGCCCTTTTCGATTTTCAGGTTAATCCCCTTTAAAACCTCCAGCTTTCCGAAGCTCTTATATACATCACGAAACTCTATCACTTCTGTTCACCCACCTTTCCAGACGGTTCGCCACAACAGACAGAACCATAACAAATATGTAGTAGATCAGCGCGATCACCAGATAGGGCTCAAAGAACCGGAAGGTGAGAACCGTAATCTGATCCGCTGCCCGCAGAAGCTCCACCGCTCCGATATAGGAAAGAATGGAGGACTCCTTTAAGAGGGCAATGGCCTCATTCACAAGGCTGGGCAGGATATGCTTTATGGCCTGAGGGAGAATGATGTCCTTCATCATATCCCGGTATCCCACTCCCAGGGACATGGCCGCCTCATACTGCCCCTTGTCCACGCCTGTGATGCCTCCCCGGAAGATCTCGGAGATGTAGGCCGCAGAGTTCAGGGAGAAGGTCAAAATACCTGACTGGGTGGTGGTAAAGGTGATGTCCAGAAGCTGGGGCAGGCCGAAGTGCACAATACACAGCTGCACCAGAAGAGGGGTCCCTCTGAAGATAGAGGTGTAAAATCTTCCAAACCAGACCAGAGGCGCGCACTTGCTGATTTTAACCAGCGACAGCAATACGCCAAGCAGAAAACCAAACACCGCACAAATGGCCGTCATTTTGAGGGTGGTCAACGCGCCATGGTACAAAAACGGCCAATATTGCCAGACGCAGCTAAAATCAAGCTCCATTTTCTACTACTCCTTTCAAGTCAGGCCCGCAAGACGCGGGCCTGTCGCTTTTAAATTAGTCGAGAATAAACTGCTCGCTCAGGTGGGAGGCGATGATCTCGTCCAGCTCGCCATTCTCCATCATTTCCTTCAGAGTGTTGTTGAAGGTCTCAAAATAAGGAGACTCCTTGGGGAAGCCGATGGCAAAGCAGTCCTCGGTCTTGTCCAGAAGGCTCATGGACAGGCCCTCATTTTCCTTTAAGAACTCCGTAGCGCCGGCGCCGTCAATGATGCAGGCGTCCGCGCGGCCGCTCTTAACCTCCTCGATGCAGGCCGGGCTTCCCTGGATGCCCACGGTCTCCGCACCCTCAATGCTCTCTGCCACCTGCTGGTAGTTGGTTCCGAACACATAAGCAACCGTCTTGCCCTGCAGGGATGCTAAATCCGGGTAATTGTCCTCGGACCGGTACACAATGGCGTTGCGGGGATAGAAGAAGATCTCAGAGAAATCCAGCGTCTCCCGGCGCTCATCTGTGGGAGCCATGCCGCCGCTGCAGAAATCAATCTGTCCCGCCTGGATGGCTGCCATCAGGCTCTTAAAGGGCATATCAACAAACTCTACCTGGCCGCCGTTCTTCTCAACGATAGCCTTTACAATATCAATGTTCATGCCCACATAGGTCTTGGTTCCGTCCGCTGCCATCTCGATGGACTCGAAGGGAACAAAGGTTGCGGAGCATCCCACCTTCACCGTCACTCCTGCAAATGGGTTATCCGCGGCTGCCTCCTCCGCGCTGGTCTCCTCTGCACTCTCTGCCGCCTCGGTGCTCTCCTCCTCAGCTGCTGCCGTCGTCTCTGCCTCGGTCTCCGCTGCTTCTGTGGCTGCTGCGGTTGTGGCTGCCGCAGTCGTCTCCTCCGCAGTGCTTCCGCAGCCAGTCAGCATGCCAAATGCCAGCATCGCGCTGACAGCCAGTGCCAATGTCTTTTTCATAATAAATATCCTCCTCATCCTAATTTTGCCTGTGCCGTGCCGCGCAGTCTGACAGGTGCGGCCGAGTCACAGCTTTACATTCGCATAATTATACCATACTATCCACTGTCTTGCAATCCCCAAATCCACATATAAAGCGCATATTTCCGCATTTATACGCCAATCCCTTCAGCGGATATTGACATCTGCACTCCCCATGCTATAATCGTATTGCTTGTATAAAAATACGATTACGAGGTGCTGACATGAGCTTGCAGATTGACGGAAGGACCAATGGCCCCCGCCTGTCCTGGCCGGATGGGAAACGGATTGCGGTCATGGTTACATTTGATTACGATGCGGAATTTCTCCGGATGTCCCGTGCGAAGAGCAAGGGAACATCTATTGGATTTACGGATTTTTCAAGGGGACAGTACGGCCCTCATGAGGGCCTTGCCCGCTGCCTCGATATGCTGGATGCCGTCGGCATAAGGTCCACCTTCTTTGTGCCTGGGATTGTCGGGGAGACATACCGGGATACCGTAGAGGAAATTGCCAAAAGAGGCCATGAGCTGGCCTGCCACGGCTATATGCATGAATCCGTGCGGGGCATTTCCCGCGAGGAGGAGACGGGCATTCTTGAAAAAAGCGAGGCCATCCTCGAGGACATCTGCGGCAGAAGGCCCATAGGACATAGGGGACCGGAGAGCATTATCCATCCGTTTACCCCTGAGCTCTTAGCTGAGCGGGGATATCTCTACAGCTCCTCCATGAAGGACTGCGACTGGGCATATCTGTGGGAAAGGGACGGGCAGCCGCTCCCTCTGGTAGAGCTTCCCTGTGATATCACGATGGATGATTTTACCTATTATTATTTCACCTTCAGCGATCCGGCGGTGCGCTCCATGTATACCAATCGGGAGGTTTATGGCAATTGGAAGCAGGAATTTGACGGCCTCGCCCTGGAGGGAAACAAGATTTTTGTTTTAAAGCTTCACCCTCAGATGATCGGACGAGCCAGCCGGATCGGCATGGTGGGCGAGCTTATCGCCTACATGCAGTCCCAAGGCGCATGGATTGCCACCTGCGAGGAGACGGCCCGCTATGTGCTCTCCCAGACCTATCCCGGCTGGGAACGCCTGCCCGCCTTCCAGAATCAGACATCGCCCGCCAGCGCGCAGAAGGGAGGCGCAGCAAAATGACAAAATGGCCTGACAGCAAACGAATCGCCGTGATGATGGCCTTCGACCTGGATGCGGAGACCATGTGGACCACCCGCGGAGACGGCAACGCGGATCATATCACCAATCTTTCCCGGGGCGCCTACGGCCCCAAGCAGGGGGTTCCGAGAATCCTCGACATGCTTGACGTGCACCAGATCAAAGCCACCTTTTTTGTGCCCGGCGTTATCGCCGAGAAGTATCCTCTGGTCGTCCAGGAGATCGTGCGCCGCGGTCATGAGATCGGCTTTCACGGCTACCTCCACGAGGAGTTTACCACAACCGTCAAGGCGGAGGAGGACGCCACCATGCACCGCAGCGAGCGGATCATCCGTGAGCTCACCGGCCAGCAGATTGTCGGACACCGGGCGCCGGGCGGCGTGATTCACGATTACAGCCTGGAGCTGTTTTTGGAGCACGGCTATATCTACAGCTCCAACTGGCGTGACAGCGACGGCCCCTTCCTGCATCAGATCGGCGGAAGAACTGTGCCTCTGGTGGAGCTTCCGAAGGACTCTATTTTTGATGATACTGCCTACGATTTTTACACGGATTCCGCGCCGGAGCGCTATGAATTAAAATCTCCGGATGAAATGTATGAGATTTGGAAGGAAGAATTTGATACGCTGGCGGATGAAGGCCGCATGATTAATTTTGTGCTCCATCCCCAGTTCATCGGCCGAGCCAGCCGTGTACAGATGTTAAGCCGGCTCATTGGCTACATGAAGACCCACGGTGCCTGGCTTGCCACGAATCGGGATGCAGCGGCCTGGGTACTGGAGCAGAATGGATTTGATTTTAAGAAAAGCTGGTAAGATACAGCCGGCCATATAAGCTAAACTGCCGCTGATACGATTTTTTAGGGAGCGATACGCATGGGGACAGCATTTGACAGTACAAAAAAGCACAATCAGGGGAGTACAGCGCAGGAGCCGGCTTCTGCGCCGGCCGGCGCGTCCAGCCATTCAAGCTCCCCCTCCTCTCTCCTGGAGGAAGGCGAACGCCATGTCACCCGAACCGTCATCAAGCTGGCCTGGCCCTCCATCCTGGAGCAGCTGCTGATCTCCATGGCCACCCTGGCGGACACTGCCATGGTGGGCTCCATCGGCGCCTCCGCCACAGCGGCTGTGGCCGTGAATATCTCTTCCGTATGGCTGATCAACGGCTTTATCACTGCCCTCAGTGTGGGCTGCTCCTATCTGGCCGCCCATGCGGTGGGCAGCGGCAGTGTCCACAGAACGCACAGCGTGACATATCAGTCCATCACCTGCTCCCTGATCCTAGGGCTTCTTCTCTTTTTCGGCGTGGAGCTGGTCTGCCGCCCGCTTCCCATCTGGCTGGGCGCTGCCCCGGATGTGGTTCCCATGGCCCAGAGCTATATGCGGGTCATCGGCTTCGGCCTGATCCCTCAGTCTGTGGCCGTGGTGCTCTCCTCTTTATTCCGTTCCGCCGGTGACACCCGCACGCCCCTGGCTGCCAATCTCACCTCGAATATGGCCAATATCATCGGAAATTTTTTCCTGATCTATCCCGCCAGAGACGTAGTTCTGGGCGGCCGCACCATCTTCATCTGGGGCGCCGGGCTGGGCGTGACGGGGGCAGCCATATCCACGGCTGCCTCCCAGTACCTGCTGTTTTTTATCCTGCTTTGGTTTTTGTCCCACAAGGATACGCCCGTGCGGATCCCTCTGCTCCGGCCCCGTTATCGGATCCAGAGGCGCGTATTCCGGCAGCTGTGGCACATCAGCTTCCCCGTGCTCTTGGAGCGTCTCACCCTGACCTCCGGGCAGATTGCCCTGACCGCTATGATTTCCGGGCTGGGGACCGTTCCTCTCGCCGCCCACTACTTGACCAACCAGACAGAGGGAATCATGTATCTTCCGGCCTACGGATTCTCCTACACTGCCACCGCCCTGATCGGCCAGTCCCTGGGCGCCGGAAGAAAGGACCTGGCCGACCGTTTTGCTCTCTCCATCTGTCTCATCGGATCCGCTGTCATTGTGATGGTATGTATTCCTGTAGCCATCTGGTCCGGTCCCATCATCCGCTTATTCACAAGTGATCCGGATGTAGCGGTCCTGGGCGCACAGACACTGTTTATCGCAGCCGCTACGGAAATCTTTTTCAGCTTCTTCGTCATTGCCTGCGGCATCTGCCGTGGCGCCGGCGATGTGCGCTTTTCCCTGCTCGTCAGCGTAATCGGCATGTGGGGCCTGCGCATCGGCCTGGTCTACATCGCCACACGCCCGCTGCAGATGGGGGTTGTGGGCGTGTGGATTGCCATTGCCGTGGACTGCTTCATACGGTCTGTGCTGTGCATCTGGCGGCTTAGGAGCGGGAGATGGAAAGGAAACTAATCAAATTTTATTAATTATTTACTCATTTCAATTTGCAAAATAGAGCGGCGCGGCACTACAAGTGGTTCCCCATTCCAATTTTTTATACTTTCGGAAAATAAACTGCCCTGTAGAACCTCCTGTCCAATTAAGGATATACATTTTCCCGCGGTCACTTTCTTCATTTCAGGGAAGGTAATTTCGATGTCTTCATCATAAGAAATATTAATCATTGTACAAATAAATTTTGTTTCATTCTCAGAGGCAAGGCAATTTAATTTTTCATTATTTATATCCACCTGCCACAGTTTATTTCCTTGATGTTTTTTCATTAAGCGAAATACCTGTCCATTTGATGTTAAACTCGCATTTTCTTGATATACATTAATGGCGCCTTCATTTACCGGCTGAAAATACATGGCAATA